>CAMHBE010000334.1 GCA_946183095.1 uncultured Clostridia bacterium
CTCCGATAACCGCTTTTTCTTCTGCTTGATCTCGGTATCGGCTTTAATGCCCTGAGCTCCCTTTATGGATTCCACAAATTCATCACAATTCAGCTTTGCATACTCGATTATTGCACGGATCATATCTCCGATAAGTTCCATTACATCTTCGGCTCTGACCCTGTGAGACGATACGCATTTTGTACCGACAGGTGTTTTGCTGTAGCCGCAGCAGGTAAAGTGCGGAATCCGCTTTCCGTTGTTGACCCTGTGGACATACATCTTGCTTCCACAATCGGCGCAATACATCAGTCCCGTCAACGGGTGCGCTTCTCCCCATCCGTCCGGATAACGGCGAACATTTCCTCTGATTCGCTGCACATTGTCAAAGGTTTCCTGATCTATGATAGGCTCCTGCGTATTCTCGAATATGACCCAGTTATCCTCAGTGACGTAATGGCTCTTTTTGTCTTTGAAATGTTTTGCAGTCTTGAAATTGACAGTGTGACCGAGATATTCGCGCTTTTTCAGAATATTCGCTATCGTGGAAGAACTCCAGTGATACGGATTATCAAAAACTTTGTGCTGATGAAGCCCCGCGCCGAAACGCGCCATGTGAGCGCCCGGTATTTCAACTTGTTCGTTTTCAAGTATCTGTGCGATCTGATACGGACCCTTGCCCTCCATTGTCATACGGAAGATACGGCGCACTATCTCGGCGGCTTCTTCGTCAATGACCCACTGATTATGGTCTGTCGGAGATTTCAGATAGCCGTAGGGTGTGGAGCTTGCAACGTGCTTTCCCGACTTGCCCTTGGATTTGAAAGTTGATTTGATCTTCTTGGAAATATCTTTGGCGTAAAACTCATTCATCAGATTCCGGAACGGAGACATTTCGTCCTCGCCGCGCAAGGTGTCAACATTATCGTTAAGTGCGATAAGGCGGACTCCACGCTGACGGAATATCTCCTGAAACATTCCGACTTGGATATAGTCGCGTCCGAGACGGCTCATATCCTTGACCACAACGGCGTAAACATTGCCCTGTTCCACCTCGTTCATCATCTCGACAAATCCCGGACGGTCAAATCGTGTTCCCGATATTCCGTCGTCAGTATAATGTGTAGGGGCAGGCAGACTGTTGTTACGCGCAAATTTTTCAAGCATTTTCTTCTGATTGGTGATGCTGTTACTCTCGCCCTGCAGCTCGTCGTCCTTGCTCAGACGTTCGTAGAGGGCTGTGAACTTGAATTTACCCATAAATAGACCTCCTTCGGCTGGTTTATGTAACCTGTTATTTCCCATAATAATCAGCATTTGCGGGATTTTTCAAATGCGTGATTAATATTTCCCCTATATTATACAACACCGGCAGCGAGCTTGTATTTTTTATACTGCCGGACAGCAAAGTGTTCCGGAGAGCGTTCTTCAAGGTCTTTGAACAGAACATCTATCGGATTCTCAAAGCTCTCGTCCTCCTCACGGGCTTCCGAAGCATTTATCATCTCGATCAGCGTGTTAAGGTTCTGTTCTTCTTCCGGCGCTTCATACCAAATGTACCCGATCAGGGCGCAATAGTACAAGCGTTCAGCCTTGACCCAAAAATCTTCCCCGGATTGGTTGCCTTCGCCTTTGGTATTCGCTATAATCGTGTTCACCAATTTGAGAATGTCCTTCTCCGAGCGGATATACGCCAGCGGATTGTAGTGCATAGACTTTGCGAAATTGATAGTGTTCAGCACTTTTATCCTGTATCCGCCGTCCAGCAAAGCCTTTCCCGTTTCAATCAGCACCGTGCCTTTTGGGTCTGTAACAACATAGGAACTGTGCATTTGAAGCAGATTAGGCTTAACGAAAAACCTCGTCTTACCGGAACCGGAGCCGCCGACAACAAGAATGTTCTTGTTCCTCGCGTATTTCGGACCCGCCGCAGGACGCCCCTCCATTGTCAGACGTTCTGTTTCTGTCAGGATAACGTTATCCTCGAACTTTTCAGCCATATATGGCTTTATGTCATTTGCATTGCCCCACCGGGCGGAGCCGTATTCGCTGCCTTTGCGGTATTTCTTTGCGTTCTTTGCCTTGACGTAGATATACAGCTTTATCAGAGCCGCACCCGCGACTCCGACAAGCAGATCTACCGGCATAAGGCTCGGCAGCGGATTGTGGAATACCTGTGCGATATTCTTCAATCCGTTGGTTATGATCTCTCCGGCATCACTGCCGGTTGCCGTAGTGAAAGCCTGCGCCAGTTTGTTGGCAAAGTATCCGATCATCACAAAGGGAAGGACCTTGACGACTTTCTGCTTATCGAATTTGAAAGCCATTACAGCGATTCCTCCCTCTGCTTGTTCTTCTCACGGGTACGCTCCTTGTTCTTTGCGGCAAGCTCCTTGACGAGCTTATGCAGCTTTTCGCGGATAGACGGCTTTTTCTTCTTGTCCATCTCTTTTCCGAGGAACTCCTTGAAAGCCGCTGTCATCGTATCCGTGTCCTTTGCCTTGAAGAAAACGAAATACCTCGGCGGTTCTTCCGACTTATCCTTACGGAGCGAATAGTCGATACCGTATTTTCTCGCCACCCGGGAGAACGACTTAATGTTCTCGTCGGTTATCTCGATGTTGGTGAGCTTTTCGCCGCTTTTGGCAAGCCTTTTCACGGACTGCTTTCCCTTGTAAACCTTTGGGGACTTGTTCTTCTGAGCCGCGAGGAAACGGTGTATCGCACTTTTCAGCACATTTGCGGTCATTTTAGAAGCCCGCACTGAGAGCGAGATCATTTTCTCGGCGTTACGTTCCTGCATTTATCCTCCCTTCCGTTTTCCTGCTAAAGAAAATCAATACGTTTTCTGATGAAAGCCCCTCCTTTCGTTGCGTGTTATGTAGTATAAATGAATTTCACATATTTAGGCTTCTTTGATTCCGTATTCTTGACAATCTCTCTGATATGTGATATAATAAATATATATAA
>CAMHBE010000335.1 GCA_946183095.1 uncultured Clostridia bacterium
TATGCGTCGTGGTGGGATGACTGGACAAAAGAACACACCGCTGACGGCAGCACTTTCGGCGACTTCATGCCGCTCTGGGGAACAGGTACATGGCTGTACGACAGCGGCGAATGGGCAGTCTGCACACCTCCGGCAAACTACAGCTGGGGCAGCGTGTATCTGTGTGTCTCAAAGGACTGCAAAGACCCGAAGCGCGCCGCGCAGGTGATAAAACGCCTCACCTGCGACAGCGATACCCTCGAAGCTATGGGTATGCAGTTCGAGCTTATGATACCGAACAACACCGTTACTGCGGAAAAGCTCGCCGGCAATGAATACTACGTTTCTCAGATATCGGAGAATACGGCGCTTTCGGACGGTGCTGCTGCCATAAAATGCTATCTTGACGCGGCAAGGCACTTCGACCCGGCAACTCCCTCTTACGACGAGGATAAGCTGTTCGCCGCGTTTACCGAGAACATGAACGCCTACTTTACCGGCTCCAAAAGCTATGAAGAAGCTCTTAACGGTCTCATTGAAGCAATGCTGAAATAAAGAGCACCGCTATGTCCTGCACGAGCGCGACAGCGCTTGCAGACACGCTCAAAGTCAAAGACAGCGCCTCGGTCAGTGCATGACCACATAATAAAAACACCGCACGAACGTCATCATGTCGTTTTGTGCGGTATTTTTCTGTATGGGAAGCCCTTTATTTCACGCTTCTTTACGGCATTACCGATGAACGTAAACTCTGTCATAACGTTCACGGTACTCGCCGCTGAGTATGTCCTCCCACCACGTCCTGTTGTCGAGATACCACCGTACAGTCTTCTTTATCCCGTCGGCAAATGCCGTCTCGGGGAGCCAGCCAAGTTCACCGTGTATCTTTGAGGGGTCAATTGCATAGCGCAGGTCGTGACCCTTGCGGTCTGCAACGTATGTGATGAGTTCATCGGACTTGCCGAGTTCACGGCATATCAGCTTTACTATGTCGATATTTGCCATTTCGTTATGCCCGCCCACATTATAGACTTCCCCGACACGTCCTTTATGTACGATAAGGTCTATCGCCTTGCAGTGATCCTCAACGTAAAGCCAGTCGCGGACATTCTTCCCTTCCCCGTACACAGGCAGCGGTCTGTTATTCATGCAGTTGACGATCATCAGCGGAATGAGCTTTTCGGGGAACTGACAGGGTCCGTAGTTGTTGGAGCAGCGGCTTATCGTAACGGGCAGCCCGTATGTGCGGTGGTATGCCATTACCAGCAGATCGGCGCCCGCTTTTGAGGAACTGTACGGCGAGCTTGCGTGCAGCGGCGTATCCTCGGTGAAGAACATATCCGGTCGGTCGAGGGGCAGGTCGCCGTATACCTCATCCGTAGATACCTGATGATAACGGGTGATGCCGTATTTGCGGCAGGCATCCATAAGCACCGTTGTTCCTATGATGTTTGTACGCAGGAATATCTCCGGGTCTTCTATGCTTCTGTCAACGTGGGATTCTGCTGCGAAATTCACCACAATATCCGGCTTTTCTTCCTCAAAAAGTCCGTACACGCCCTCACGGTCGCAGATATCCAGCTTCACGAAACGGAAAGCGGGATCGTCCTTTATACTTTCCAGTGTGGTAAAATTACCGGCGTAAGTCAGCTTATCGAGACAAATTATCCTGTATCCGGGATATCTGCCGAGCATAAAAAAAATGAAGTTGGAGCCGATAAACCCCGCACCGCCCGTAACCAGTACAGTCATGGTCTTCCTCCTTATGTACGCGGCGGTCATGCCCGTATCACAGACCGCCCGTATGTTCTGAAACAGATCAGCCGTCCGCACTGCTTCTGTGCCTTTGGATCATATAACGATACGTTTTCGGTTCCTTTGTCGCACAAAGGAACCGGGGCAGGAGTTTGAGGAAGGGGCAGCGCCCCTTCCTCATGCGCGTATGCGCAGTCTCATGCGCGGTCTCAAGCGCAGCGACCTCTACAGCAGAGATCTCACAAAGTCCCCGACCTTTTTCATGTCAGCTGTAGGCTCGAATCTTGCGGCAACATTGCCTTCGCGGTCAATGATGAACTTTGTGAAATTCCACTTGATATCGGGTTTTGCTCTCCAGCGCCTGTCCATGTTGGTAAACATCTGTTCGAGCTGCGCTTTCAGCGGGTGATCGTCGAAGCCCTCAAATTCCTTCTGCGATTTCAGGTATGTGTAGAGCGGAAGTTCGTTCTCTCCGTTCACATCGGACTTTTTCATCTGCGGGAATGTGGTGCTGAACTTCGTCACACAAAAGTCGTGTATCTCGTCATCGCTTCCCGGAGCCTGACCGCCGAACTGGTTGCAGGGAATGTCAACCACCTCGAAACCCTTGTCACGGCACTCCCTGTAAAGCTCCTCGATAGGCGCGTA
Source organism: uncultured Clostridia bacterium (assembly GCA_946183095.1). GTDB lineage: Bacteria > Bacillota > Clostridia > Oscillospirales > Ruminococcaceae > Ruminiclostridium_E. Next base: position 2,383 of record CAMHBE010000335.1, read on the forward strand.
CTGCGGTGTGAAACCGCATCCCGTAGCGGTATTCACTATCATTACGACCTTCCCTTTGAGATCGGCGAGGTCGAACGTGTCACCCTTGCGTGTGGTCAATTTGTAATCGTAGATCATCATTCTTCCTCCTTCTTCCCGCAGCACAGAAACTTTTTATGCCACTCCGGTGGTTCCGGCATCGGCTCTCCCGTTATCCACGCGGATATCACTCGCCTGTGAAGGATCAGAAATATCCCGCAGGCTATGATGCAGAAATGTATCAGAGTTCTGACAGCGCTTTTCATAGTAAGTCTCCTTTCGCTTATGTCCTGTTGTACTTTATTACTGCCGCTTACGACAGCCGTTTACTCCGTAAGCGGTGATAAACATTATCATACCGGGAACCTGTTCATACTCCCCGTTCTGTAGCCGCCGAGGTCGAGCGTCGTGTACGCAAATCCAAGTTCACCGAAATACGCGCTTATCTCGTCGGCAGTTTCCGGCGCGGCAATTTTCGGTATATCCCCGCGTTCGACTTCTATCCTCGCGATATCTCCGTGCAGCCGTACCCGCACC
>CAMHBE010000336.1 GCA_946183095.1 uncultured Clostridia bacterium
CTTGCAAAGCTCGCCCGCTTCGCCGTCGCGCACGAACACTGCCTGAAGCGCAGCTGCCTTTGCGGGGTCAACGGTGATGCTCGCCTCATCTGAGCTGAACGTTCCGCGCCAGCCCACAAAGGAATAGCCCTCGGCGGGTTCCGCCGTGATGGTTATCGGCGTTTCGGGGAAGTAGCTTCCGCTGAACCTCTTTGAAGTGTCGATGTCTATCGTGTTGAGCTTTACGCTGCCGCCGTCGGGGTTTATCGTGTCGATGTTGACCGTCACCGCATCGGGGAGTTTGAGATCCGCCGCCAGCATCTTTGGCACATAAGCGGGGCGGTTGTTGAAGAACTCGTGCATTCTAGCAAGGCAGGGGTCGGTGGCGTTTGAGGTGTTTGCCCAGTTGGGATAGCGTGCAAAGCTCTTTGAAAGCTCGGGGTAGTAAGCCTTGTAGAACGGCTTTTCCTTCTCGGCGACCGCGTCGGGGTCGAAGTTCTTCGCGGTAAGATCCATGAACGTATTGATGAACCGCGCCTTGAACTCCTCGTTTTTCATCATGGCATTGAACAGCACGGGCATATCGTCGTGCTTGTTGCTCATAATGTTCTTGAGATTGTTGGCGGTCGGCTTGGTCGAAGCGTTGCCGTAGTGGTAAACGCCCATTTCGGTATCATACAGATTGAAGCGCCATCTGCCGTCCGAGTAGGGATTCGTGGGGTCTACGGTGCGTGTGCGCCACAGTGAATAGTTGTTGCCCGGCCAGTCCTCGTTGATTATGTACATCTCGACAGACATATAGTCGATAAAGCTCTGAACGTCTATCATCTCGCACATCTTGTCGTAGTTTTCCCTGACGGAAAGATCGTTGTTCTCGGCGAACTCGCGCATTTCCCTGAACAGCCCGATGTCCTCCTCGGTGCCTTCGTCTATCTCGCCCTTCTTGTATACCACGACTTCATCTGAGTTCACGCCGTAGTTTTCCTCGTAGTAGTCGTCGTCAAAGTCCTCCTGCAAGGTGAACAGACCGAAGTATTCGCCGTCGATGAACATAACGCAGGGTCGTCCCTCCTGCGTGTCGATCGCACGGTCGGACACCAGCGACTGTATGTAGCTGTCCTTGTACTTTGTGTAGTCGATATCGTTTCCGCCTGCGCGGCATACGAACTTCTTGAACTTTTTGAGCTGCCTGCCCGAGCCGTCCTCTGCATAGACGTTCGGGATCAGCGGGTATTTGAAGTTCTTGGCGCCGTACTCCTCTCTTGCGTAGAAGCGCACCGACTTCTGATATGCGGCTCGTGAGTATGCGCCCTGAGTCCTCATGCCGCAGTCCTGCGAAAGTCCGAGGGTGCCGTCGGCTTCAAAGAAGTCGATGTGGCAGGCGCGTTCCCATTCCTTGCCCTTCTGGTTGTAGTTCGCGGGCTTGTTGCCGTCATCAAGGCTGCGGTATTCGGGCTTGCTCTTGTTGTCGTCAAACACCTTGCCCTTTACGAATATTCCCTTCTCATAGCCGAAGAGATCCTGCGGGTCGGTGGTAACGGATATTATCGGCAGACCGTTGTGATCCTTGCTGCTTACGCCGACGAAGTAGCTCTTTGTCACTGTCTCGCTGTACTTGCCCGCTGCGCTGTATGTAACGGCGCGGATAACGGTGCCCTTGTCCACGGCGCTCTTTGAAGGCAGCCTGCCGTCCCAGGGGGTTATCTCGCTGACCTTTACCATCGCCGAGATAAGGTTCGCCTCGGCGCTGCGGTTGTGTATGTTCAGGGGCGATCTGTACTCGATCCTCGTGGCTGAGGTCGCGGGGTCGGTGCCGTCGGTGGTGTAATATATGGTATTGCCCGCATCGGTCTCGAGCGAGAGGTCGAACGGGTCGGTATACATACCGCTTTCGGCTCCGAACACGGGCTCGTTGCAGGGCACTGCCGACTCGGCTTCGTTGTTTGAAGCACCCGGGGTCGGGAAGAGCAGCTGAAAATCGCCCGTGCCGTCGGGCTGCCTTGCCCATGTGGTGTCCTCCTCAAGGGCGGGTACTTCCGCCGTATCGACGGTATCTTCGCCGTTCACGAGCGAGAGCTTTACGCCGTCGCCCGAAAGGTTATAGCCTGTATTCGGCGCGGAAGCATCACCGTTATAGGTCTTGCAGCTGAACACCAGCAGAGTTCCGCCCGCGGGAACGGTAACGTCCGAAAAGGCATACTCGCTGCTGTCGTCCTTTACGAGCTTCCAGCCGTTAAGGTCGGCATCGGTGTCGCCGCCGTTGTAAAGCTCTATCCAGTCGCAGAACCCGCCCTTTTTGTCAACGGCAGATGTCACGTTGCCGTTGCCGCCCGAGTTGCCCGTGCAGACTTCGTTGATAAAAAGCCGTGCGCTGCCGCCTGCATCGGGTGCCGAGGGGGCTTCGCTCAGGCTCGCGGAAGCGGGAAGTGCTCCCGAAGCGGAAAGCATTGCCGCTGCGGATATCATAGACACCACGCGGCGCTTCAGATCGTTCATAATTTTGACCTCCTGTCTTTGCAGTTGTATAGTTGTGAGAATATTCTTATATTTTCTGCCGAAAACGGCAATAAATGGTCGCGGTTTTCAGAGTATCTTACAACTCAATTTTATCACATTGCAGACGGTATGTCAATTGTAACGATAACAGAAAAAGTTGATGACCATTTGATTATTTTAACCAAACAGCGCGTATAATATCCCGTAGACGACTCCCGCGGCGGTTCCGTAAAGTATGACGGGACCCGCTATCGAAAATATCTTCGCGCCGACCCCAAGCACATAGCCCTCCGTCTTGAATTCGACTGCGGGTGCGGCAACGGCATTCGCAAAGCCCGTTATCGGCACGAGAGTCCCCGCGCCCGCTTGCTTTGCGATCTTCTCATACTTCCCGAGTGCCGTCAGCAGAACCGAAATAGCTATGAGCGTCACCGAGCACCATGCGGCAGCGTCCCT
>CAMHBE010000337.1 GCA_946183095.1 uncultured Clostridia bacterium
GCTCCTTTATTAAGAATTTTTTCAATATCCTCGTACATGACCTCGTCGGCAGCTTTGATAAGAGCGCTGCAGCGGTCTTTTTCATTATCGGGTACCTTATATTCCTTAAGGTTACCGATAAGATCAGCCGCGCTGTCAAAATCCGCAACAGACATGAATTCCGAAATCGCCGTGTATATCTCCGAAAGCTCATCAGCCCCGATCTCCGGTCGGTCGTCGTTTTCGTCAGTCCCGGTCTGTACCAACGGAGAAAGTGCTTCGCCGAGTGACCGGTATCTTGTGAGAAGCTCGTCGATATGATCGTCAACGGTCTTTCTGTCACCGTCGTTTCCCGCTTTTTCAAGTCTTTCCGCAAGGTCGCCGAGGTCGGCGGCACCGATAACTCTTGATGTACTTTTGAGTGCGTGTATCTTCACGGTGGCGTCTTTCAGGTCGTCTTCACTAAGATACCGCTCTATCTCGTCGGCATTCGCGAAAACGGTATCGGCATATATCGTCAGTGTCTCAAGATAGATCTCGGCGGTACCGCAGTGCGTTATGCCGCTGTCGGTGTCGATCTCCGCAATATCATACAGCCATTCGGGAAGTTCATTCTCTTTCTGCGGGGCCTCAGTTTTTCCCCACAGCTTATCTCTGTTCTTCCAGACCGTAGTGCCGCCCTGCTCGTTCATTTTGTATTCCTTGTCGTCATCGATCATCTGCAGCATCACGGCGGCGATATCAGGGTCGAACTGTGTTCCGCTGCACTTCTCAATCTCCGCACGTACAGCCGCCTGTGATCTTGGAGTGGAGTAAGTACGCGTCGAAGTCATGGCGTCATAGCAGTCGGCAACGCAGATGATACGTGCGGCTTCGGGTATATCCTTGCCTTTGAGCCCGTCGGGATAGCCCGAGCCGTCGTATTTTTCGTGATGATAACGTGCACCTGTCGCAAGCTCGGGAACTTCGGTTATCGAAGCAAGAATGTCATAGCCTATCACCGTGTGTTTCTTAATCTGCTCAAATTCCTCGTCGGTAAGACGGGCGGGCTTGTTGATTATCTCTTCGCTTACACCGATCTTTCCGATGTCGTGCATAAGACCCATTTCGTAGATCTTTTCCTGCTCGGCTTCGCTTTTGCCCATCCGGCGGGCAATCTCGGCAGAGTAATCCGCCACTCTTCCCGAATGACCATTTGTATAATGATCCTTAGCGTCAACGGTTTTGGACAGTGCGACCATCATTTCAAGCGAAAGCCTGTCAGCACGCTCGGTCTGTCTGCCGACCTCTGTGATAAGCCCGTTTTGATAGTGATAAAGGTCGATAACGCGTTTCGAGCGCTGCAAAAGCACTTCGGGAACAAACGGCTTGCGAACGAAATCAGACACGCCGTCGCGGAAACCCTTGACCTCGGTCTCTTCGCTGCTGTCGCCGGTGACGAACATAACAGGGATATCCTTTGTCCGGTCGTTCTTCCGGAGCAGCCGCAGTACATCAAATCCGTTCATACCGGTAAGCTGTATATCGAGCAGTATCAGGTCGGGTTGCTCTTTTTCGGCAGTCTCAACGCCTGTTCTGCCGTCGCCGCAGCACAGAACGCTGTAATAAGGCTTAAGTATCTGTTCGGCATTGACGCGGATCACCTCGTCGTCGTCGATCACAAGCACGGTCGGTATTGACTGCGCTTCGGAAGTTTCATCTGTGACAGGTATCTTTGTCAGCTTTTCTTCGGGCAGATATTCCATTATCATCTGCTCCAGTTTTTCGGGAACTATCGGCTTTGTGAGATAATCGTCGAAGCCTGCCGATATGTATTTCTCACGCGCGCCCGATACAGCGTTCGCGGTAAGGCAAACTGCCTTTGTTCCGCAGTTCGGGCCTTCTCCAGCTCTGATCTCGGCAAGAGTCTCGATACCGTCTTTTTTCGGCATCATATGGTCGATGAACAGTATGTCATAGAGGTTCTTATTCGCAAGCTCAACACCTTCAAATCCGCTCTCGGCAGTATCTATCTGCACGAGCGTGGTTTTGAGAAGGCTCTTGAATACCGAAAGGTTCATCGGTGTGTCATCGATAACGAGCACATGAGCGTCGGGAGCTGTGAATTTCTCCTTATACCGCTTTCTCTGCGCGAGTGTGCGGCGGTAGGATTCCTCGTAATTGCCGATACGGTGATCGGAAACAACGCCCTGCTTGACCGTGAACGAGAATGTCGAGCCTTTTCCGTACTCGCTCTGCACCTTAAGCTCGCTTCCCATCATGGAAAGAAGCCGCTGCGTTATGTTCATTCCGAGACCCGTACCCTCAATGGTACGGTTTCGCTGTTCTTCTATGCGTTCAAAGGCGGTGAAGAGCTTTGCCATATCCTCCTTTTTTATACCGATGCCGGTATCGGAGATCGAGAAGCGAAGTCCTATCATTCCGTCCGCCTCGGGCAGCTTCTCATATCCGACATCGAGTGTGACCGTACCCTTTTCGGTGTACTTTACGGCGTTTGTAAGTATATTGGTAGCGACCTGCTTTACGCGTATCTCGTCTCCGTGAAGCTCAACGGGTATATCAGGATCCACCTTTACTTCGAGTTTCAGCCCCTTATCGTCGGCTCTTGTCTGTATCATCGTAACAAGGTCGTTGAGTACCGATGAAAGGTCATAATCAACGGGGATTATGTCCATTTTACCCGCTTCTATCTTCGAGAAGTCAAGTATGTCGTTGACAAGTCCGAGCAGTGTATTTCCGGCGTTACGCACATTTTCGGCATACTCTATAGTACCCGGTTCATGACTTTCACGAAGTATCATCTCGTTCATTCCGAGAACTGCATTGATAGGCGTTCTTATCTCATGGGACATGTTGGAAAGGAACTGGGTCTTGGCGTTGTCCGCCGCCATAGCGGCAAGCTTCGCCTGCTCTTCTTCCTCGCGGGAACGTTTGAGGGCTTCCATAGC
>CAMHBE010000338.1 GCA_946183095.1 uncultured Clostridia bacterium
TGGCTCCTCATGTTCAAAAACGAGACGCACAACCACCCTACCGAGATAGAACCTTTCGGCGGCGCGGCTACCTGTCTCGGCGGTGCTATCCGTGACCCGCTCTCCGGGCGCTCCTACGTTTATCAGGCTATGCGCGTTACCGGCGCATCCGACCCGCTGCTGCCCGTTGACCGCACCATAAAGGGCAAGCTCCCTCCCCGAAAGATAACCACCACAGCGGCGGCCGGTTACTCCTCCTACGGCAACCAGATAGGTCTTGCGACCGGTCATGTCGCGGAGATATACCACCCCGGCTACATGGCAAAGCGCATGGAGATAGGCGCGGTGATCGCTGCCGCTCCCGCAGACCATGTTCGCAGAGAGCGCCCCGCCCCCGGCGATGTGATAATCCTGCTCGGCGGTAGAACGGGACGCGACGGATGCGGCGGAGCTACAGGCTCGTCAAAATCCCACAGCGTTCAGTCCCTTGAGACCTGCGGTGCAGAGGTACAGAAAGGCAACGCGCCTATCGAACGCAAACTGCAAAGGCTGTTCCGCAGAAGAGAGGCTACCGTACTGATAAAGCGCTGCAATGACTTCGGCGCAGGCGGTGTTTCCGTTGCGATCGGCGAACTTGCTGACGGTCTTACCATTGACCTCAACGCCGTTCCGAAAAAGTACGCGGGTCTTGACGGCACCGAGCTTGCTATCTCAGAGTCGCAGGAAAGAATGGCTGTAGTTGTCGCAAAAGAAGATGTTGATAAATTCATTGCCCTCGCAGGCACCGAAAATCTCGAAGCAACTCCCGTTGCTGTGGTCGAAGCCGAACCGCGCCTTGTGATGAACTGGAACGGTAAGACTATCGTGAACATCTCCCGCGAATTTCTCAACTCGAACGGCGCGGAAAAACACACCGATATATCCGTTCCCGCGGCGAAAGTATCCTACAAGTCAGAACTGCACAACACCGCCGCCGACTGGGAGAAGCTGGTCACCGACCTCAATGTCTGCTCACAGCGCGCACTTGTTCAGCGTTTCGACTCGACCGTAGGCGCGGCTACCGTGCTCATGCCCTTCTCCGGCAAGACACAGCAGACCCCGGTACAGGCTATGGCTGCAAAAATACCCGTTCTCGGCGCAGAAACAAAGACGGCTTCAATCATGGCATGGGGCTATGACCCGGCAGTTGCCGTGCAGTCACCATACCACGGTGCAGTCCTCGCAGTTGTAGAGAGCATTGCAAAGCTCGTTGCGGCAGGCGGTAAGAGCGACGGCTGCTGGCTCACTTTCCAGGAATACTTCGAGCGCACACAGGGCGACCCCGCTCGCTGGGGACAGCCTTTCGGCGCACTGCTCGGCGCGTACAAGGCACAGAAGGCTCTCGGTATGGGAGCTATCGGCGGCAAGGACTCCATGAGCGGTACTTTTGAACACATCGACGTTCCTCCCACACTCGTTTCTTTCGCAGTCGGCACAGGAAAGTCCGACAAGATAATCAGCGCCGAGTTCAAACTCCCCTTCGACAAGCTGTACTATATCGCACCGGAATATGACGAGAACGGACTTCCCGTTTTCGACAGTGTGAAGGAAGTTTACAAGAAGGTCGAAGCGGCTGTCGCAGACGGCAAGGCTGTTTCGGTATGGGCACTCGGTCACGGCGGTGTCGCGGAGGGTATTTTCAAGATGTCCCTCGGCAACCGGATAGGCGCAAAGCTGAATATCACAGATGACGACAAGCTGTTCGGCATGAGATACGGCGCATTCATCATTGAATCCGGCGAGGAACTCGATGGATTTGAGGAAATAGGCGAGACTACCGATAATTATACGATAGAATGCGGCAGTGTAAAGCTCGATATCGCGGAACTCGAAAAGAAGTGGGATTCCGTTCTCGAACCTATTTTCCGCGACACGGTGAAGCATTACGACACTCCCGAGCCGATAACCTACACAAGCGGCGAAAAGTTCTCCTGTGCAGCCGCTTACAAAACAGCGAAGCCTCATGTGCTCATACCAGCGTTCCCCGGCACGAACGGCGAATACGACATGGCGGAAGCGTTCCGGCGCGAGGGCGGTGAACCGGAGATATTCGTTATAAAGAACCTCACAGCCGCCGCAGTCGAGGAGTCTGTGAATGAGTTCGCAAAGCTGATCGGAAAGTCGCAGATGATCGCGCTTCCCGGCGGTTTCAGCGGAGGTGACGAACCTGAGGGTTCCGGCAAGTTCATCAACGCTTTCTTCCGCAACCCGAAAGTCAGGGAAGCCGTACACGAGATGCTCTACACCCGCGACGGTCTGATGATCGGTATCTGCAACGGTTTCCAGGCGCTCATAAAGCTCGGACTTGTTCCGCTCGGCAAGATAGAGCCGCTTACCGGTGACAGCCCGACACTCACCTTCAACAAGATAGGCAGGCATCAGTCTCAGCTCGTCCGCACCCGTATCTGCACCGACAAGAGCCCGTGGCTCGCTGAATGCAAGGTCGGCGATATCTACAGCATCCCGATCTCCCACGGTGAGGGCAGGTTCGTTGCAAGCGACGACGTTATCCGCAAGCTCATAGCGAACGGGCAGGTAGCTACGCAGTACGTTGACCTGAGCGGAAACCCCACCATGGAACTGCACTACAATCCCAACAGCTCCATGTACGCTATCGAGGGTATCATCTCCCCCGACGGTCGTGTTCTCGGCAAAATGGGTCACAGCGAGCGTATCTCCGCTGACTGCTGTACAAACGTTGACGGCATCAAGGATCAGCCATTGTTCAGAAGCGGCGTGAAATACTTTGAATAAATAAAAATCAGGAATGGTGGTGTTGCTGCTGGCGACACCACCATTCCTGATTCATTTCTGTCAAAATTCTTAGTCTGGATCCTATATCATTTCGGTGTAACGCGATCTCCCCGATTAGCGGGTGAGGTGGTGCTTTTGCGTTGCAAAAGCCGCAG
>CAMHBE010000339.1 GCA_946183095.1 uncultured Clostridia bacterium
TTGTGTTATAGACGATAAAAAGATAGATCGGTTCTGCTTGCTGCCCGGCGCAAAGCACGCTGATGATTTCTTCAATGCAGGGTATAAACCGGGGGACACGGAACTGCTTCGTAAGAATATATCGGACTCTTTTGATAACAATAAAGCTGTGGACAGATATATTTCCTCGGATAATGTTGAAAAATTCAGTATTTTTATGGAACTGGGAGTAACAAAAAAGAAGCGGTTCAGAACAGTATGGCAGAAAGATACGCCTGGCAGCACAGCAAGGTTTATCACAGCACACAGGGAGGACTGATATTATGTATGAATTGGGCGATAAAGTAAGAATTAAACACAATTCGGTAATAGGGACTATAGTTGACATCACAGATATCGCCGGAAAGCTGCTTTTTACTGTAGAGAGCGACACGATCGGGCTCAGCGAAGGCTACGGCGGTGAATGGAAACTGTTTGACTGCGGCGAGGAAGATATCGTTGCATATAACATCAAAACTGCATAAGATAAACACAAAATACCGTTTTGCAGAAGAAAGCAAAACGGTATTTTTTATGTTATGTTCTTTTTTCCCGGTAAGTCAGAGTGCGCATGGAATTGAGTATTGCAATGACCGCGACGCCCACGTCCGCAAACACCGCAAGCCACATATCCGCGAACCCGAAAGCGCCGAGAAGCATTATGGCAAGTTTCACGGCAAGGGCAAAAACGATGTTCTCGCGGACTATGCGCATAGTCTTGGCGGCGATACGCTTGATAAGCGGTATCTTCCGCAGATCATCGTCCATTATGACGATATCGGCGGCTTCGATAGCCGCATCCGACCCCATGCTGCCCATCGCTATACCGACATCTGCCCTTGCAAGCACGGGAGCGTCGTTTATGCCGTCGCCAACAAATGCCAGCTTTTCCCCGTCCTTACATTCGGCGAGCAGCTTCTCCACAATGCCGACTTTATCGGCAGGCAAAAGCTGTGCGTAATGCTCGTCGATACCGAGAGCGGACGAAACGGCTCCGGCTTCCGCGGCACGATCGCCGGTCAGCATAACACAGCGCTTTATGCCTGTTTCCTTCATACGCTTTATCGCTTCGGGAGTATCGGGCTTTATGCTGTCGGAGATAACGATAGAACCGAGGTACGCGCCGTCCGCTGCCGTATGTATAACGGTACCGCCGCCCGACGGATCCTCCGCAGCAATGCCGTGCTTCTGCATAAGCGCACGGTTCCCGACAATGACGCGTTTTCCGTCAACGTCCGCCGCGATGCCGTGACCCGCAAGTTCTTCCGCATTCGACACACGGGATGTATCGACGGTACCCTCGTAGGCTTCGCGGACGGAAACGGCTATCGGGTGGTCGGAGAAACTCTCCGCGTGAGCCGCGCAGCACATCAGTTCTTCTTTCGTGCAGTTCACCGGCTCGGTGCGTGTTACCCTGAACTCGCCTTTGGTAAGAGTTCCGGTCTTGTCGAACACCACAGTCGTTATTTCCGAAACGGCTTCGAGGTAGTTGCCGCCCTTTACGAGAATGCCCGAACGGGACGCTGCTCCGATACCGCCGAAAAATCCCAGCGGCACGGATATGACGAGCGCACAGGGGCAGGATATAACAAGGAATATGCACGCGCGCTTTATCCATTCTCCCCAGCCGCCACCGAATACCAGCGGCGGTATTATAGCAAGAATTACCGCGCAAACGGTAACGAACGGGGTATAGACTTTTGCGAAACGGGTGATGAAGTTCTCGACTTTTGCCTTTTTATTTCCGGCATTTTCCACAAGTTCGAGTATGCGCGTGACGGTGGAGTCCTCAAAGGCTTTGACAGTGCGGACTTTTATGGTGCCGCTTCCGTTGATGCAGCCGCTTATCACTTCATCGCCGACGGACGCTCTGCGGGGTACGGATTCACCCGTAAGAGCTGCGGTATCTATCATGGTATCGCCTTCCGTGACAACTCCGTCGAGCGGTATGCGCTCCCCAGCCTTTATCACGATGATACTGCCGATACCGACTTCATCGGGATCGACCTGCTCCATGCCGTCTTCAGTCTCAAGGTTCGCGTACTCCGGTACAATATCCATGAGGTCGGTTATCGAACGGCGGGCTTTGCCGACAGCGTAGCTCTGGAACAGCTCGCCCACCTGATAGAACAGCATGACCGCCACCGCTTCGGAGTATTCCCCGATGCAGAATGCCGCGACAGTCGCTATGAGCATAAGGAAGTTCTCGTCGAAAACCTGTCCGTGGCTGATATTCTTTGCCGCCTTTATCATGATATCGCAGCCGATAAGGATATACGGCACAGCGAAAAACGCGATGACGAGCCATACCGGCAGCGCGGAAAACGCGCCGAGATGTTCGGGTATCATCAGCCCCGCGAACAGCACGAACGTGATGATTATGCGCAGGAGGGTATTCTTCTGCTTTTTTGTCAGGTTTCCCATATCACATAAGTATCACGCAGTCGGGCTCGACCTTGCTGCACACGGACTGCACCTCTTTCATGATATCGTCGAACCTGCCGTCGTCCGCGTCTATGGTCATTTTCTGCATCATGAAGTTCACGGACGCGTCATTCACGCCGGGTATCTTCTTTATTGCTTCTTCCATTTTTGCGGCGCAGTTCGCGCAGTCCAGATCCTGAAGTTTATATTTCTTTTTCATGACAGCACCTCTAAATGATTTTATTTGAACATTTGAACGTTTGTTCAAATATATTATATACCTCTTTTACAAAATAGTCAATAGTTTTTTGAAATTTTTTCTGCAATCCGGAAAACTGATTTAACAAACTGAAAGAAGGCTCTGCATAATTGCAGAACCCTCTCTGTCGGTTATTACTACGGCAATTAAGGCAATTTTGTTCTTTCTCACCGGTCAGCGGTCAAATATATTTCAGCAGTTCTTCCCTTACTCCG
>CAMHBE010000340.1 GCA_946183095.1 uncultured Clostridia bacterium
GGCGCTTCTCCACTTTCACCGTTTTACGGTGAAAGTGCTCGGCGGCACTGCGGTGCCGCCCGTTGTCCGCACTCTGAGAGCGCGGACAACACGGCGTCGGGCACAGCCCGACGCATGAGCCGCTTGGCGGAACGGGCATCCGCCCGCCGCCGCGCGGCTCCGGATGCGCGCTGAAAGCGCGCGGAAAACGCGCCGGACGCAGTCCGGCGCTGCCCGGCAGTTCATATAGCAGGAAAAATAAAAAAGGTCGGTGAAAACCGACCTTTCATATTCGTTATTATTCTGCCTTGGGTGCGCCTACGGGGCAAGTATCTGCACAAGCACCGCAATCGATGCACTTTCCTGCGTCTATCGTGTAAGTGTCACCTGCGGAAATAGCCTCTACGGGGCAACCGTCTGCACACGCGCCGCACGCGATGCACTCTTCGGCATTGATTTTATAAGCCATTGGGATGTTCCTCCTTATGTATGAATCGACGATTGGTTTATCATCAAGTACATTATAACAAATAACATTCAAAAAATCAAGGGATTATTATGCAGTTTGCCAAGGCTAACTTGCAATTCGGCGTTTTGCACAAAACGAGCAAAAATTATATGGTGATATTTATAATGCCGCAAAAATCCCGAAAATATGATAATTCACTTGAAAAGATGAAGCGAATGGTATATAATAAAACAAGCCGAGAAGATCCGGGCGGCAATGTGCTTTGCAGGAAAGAAAAGGGAATTGAAACAATGAAGATGTTAAGAACAGGTATCGGCATCTTTGCGGCGGCAGCTGTGCTGATATACAGCGGATGTGTAAGTATCGACGACCGTACCGCAGATCCCGGTCATAAAAGTGCTGCCGAAAGCGGGACAGAAGGGGTCGAGATCGTGATAACAGGGCGCGGGACGACGACTGAAAGCGTAGAGGTCATAGCTCCGGTCGTTACAGACAACGAGGAGGCGGGCAGTGAAGCGCTGCCGCTGCCTGTGCGGGATACTCCCGTGAAGTTCCCCGACCTTACGGAACTTCACGAAAAGTACGAGAAGATACGCACCGATAATGACGTTTACGGACTGGGTATAGCGGTATTCCGGGACGGGGATATAATACATACCGATGCGCTGGGGCTTGCCGATATCGACAGGGAGATACCCGTGACCGATGAAACTCATTTCCGTGCAGCGAGTGTTTCCAAGCTGATATCAACGATCGGGATAATGCAGCTCTGCGATGAAGGACTGCTGGATGTTGACGGCGATATATCGGAAGCTGCCGGTATTCCGTACACTAACGTTTACGGCGATGAAGTAAAGCTGTGGCATATCCTGACCCACACTGCCGGGATCACCGATTCAGATTATTTTGAAATGGGGATCTCCGCTCGTTATGATATCGAGACTGTACTTGAACACTCCCTGACCGGACACACACCGGGAACATACTACAACTACAGCAATTTCGGCGCGGGAACAATGGGTGCGATCATAGAGCGCAAGACCGACAGGTTTTTCCACGATTATATGCGTGAGAATGTGTTCGATCCGCTCGGCATCAACGCTTCATACGTTATAGACGATATAGAGGATAAGGAAAGCTGTGCGGTCATATACGACCATGACGGCGAGGTGTTCAATGTCCCTGCATGGGGGCGCACCGCCGCGTACTATGAATCCTTCGGGTTGGGCAATTCCTATCTTGCTGCGCAGTGTGAACTTCTGATAACCGCTCACGACCTTGCAATGACAGGCACGGCGCTTGCCGGAGACGGAACTGTAAAAAGCGCGGGAGATGTACGCTTGCTGAGCGAAAAGGCTGTTGAAGCGATGCACAAGTCGTATTTTCACAACAAGACATTCGATATGGGGCTGAATGTCCGGATCTATGACGGCACGCTCGTTGACGGCAGGGTGATGTACGGGCATCCCGGCAATGCACTCGGCGCTATCTGCGGACTGTACTATGACAGAAGTGACCATACCGGCGTAGCGATACTCACCAATCACTGCAATCTGTATATCAACAACAACGGTGTGTATAAGATGCTGGATGAAGTGGTAAAGACCACATATGAAGCATTCTTCTGAAAAAAAGACCGACCCCGGGAACATTTCCGCAGGGCCGGTCAAAACTTTTATAATATTTACAGGGAATACTTTCGCACGGTCATTACGCCATACCTGCGGTGATGATAGCCATTTTATAGACTTCCTCGGCGTTGCAGCCGCGGGAGAGGTCGTTGATCGGAGCGTTGAGCCCCTGGAGGATAGGACCGTAAGCTTCATAGCCGCCGAGACGCTGTGCGATCTTGTAGCCGATGTTGCCGGCTTCGATGAGCGGGAAGATGAAGGTGTTTGCCTGACCTGCAACCTTTGAGTCGGGGCACTTTGTCTTTGCAACTTCTGCGGAAACTGCCGCGTCAAACTGGAATTCGCCGTCAATAACGAGCTCGGGGTCGATCTTGCGAGCTTCTATAACAGCGTCGTGGGAGAGCTGAACAGTGCCGCCCTTGCCGGAGCCGTAAGTAGAGAAGCTGAGGACAGCTACCTTGGGGTCGATGCCGAAGAAGGCTGCTGTGCGGGCTGTTTCTACCGCAACTTCCGCGAGCTGCTGTGCGGCAGTCTGTGTAACGTTGCCCTCCTTATCCACCTTGTCGCTGTAGCTGAGGTTGATAGCGCAGTCACCCATAGCGATAGTTTCTTCCTTTCCGTCCTTCTCTCTGAAAAGGATGAACGAGGAACTTACAAGGGACGAACCTTTCTTTGTCTTTATTATCTGGAGAGCGGGGCGTACCGTATCGGCTGTGGAGTAAGTAGCGCCGCCGAGCAGAGCGTCGGCCTTGCCGGCTTTTACGAGCATGGTGCCGAAGTAGTTGGACTTTTTGAGCAGATCGCGGCATTCGTCTTCTGTCATCTTGCCTTTGCG
>CAMHBE010000341.1 GCA_946183095.1 uncultured Clostridia bacterium
AGCGCGATGAACGCGAAGAATACCATTACAAAGTCTGTACCGTACTCGTTCTTGAGACCGAATACCGCCACAAACGCTGTGTATACGGCAACAACGTTGAGCACCACGAACAGCCAAGCCTGCTTCTTGATGATACCGTAGAGGAAGCACTGGATAATGATAACACCGAGGATGAAGAATGTGAACGGAGTTGCGCTGAAAGTCGTCCAGAGCACATAGCCGAACGCCAGTACAGCGAAGAGGACTGCTGTTATGTCGCCTATGATACGGACAGGGAGGTCGAACCTCGTGCCCTTCTGCGGCTTGAGGATATGCACAAACGCGGTGATAACGAACTGCGCCATTATGATAACGGGAGCGAACTGCTCATAGCTGTCGGTTATCTGTACTGCGAGGAAGAGCAGGCATATCGAAACGAACGACAAGCCTATGTAGGTGAACGCTATCTTCTTATACAGCGGATACGCCAGCAGAGCCGCTGCCGCTATGATGAATGCGCCCGTTGCGCACAGGAGAGCCGCTCCGTCACCGCGGAAGCTGAACCACTCGCCCAAGAGCCTGTAGCCGCCTGCCGTCAGCAGCGATACTACCGACATCGACGCACCGATTATGTAGAACGCGCCGGAGGTGAGGTCAAGCTTGGGGAGAAATTTAAGTACCGCGCTTATCATAAGCGAGACTACCGCCGCCCCGAGAAGTATGAACACCTTTGCGACGTCCGAGAGCTTGACCCAGTTCGCCGCGACGAAGGTGACGGCTGAGAGCATTATGAAGGACGTACCGATGATAAGGAGCACCGTAGAGGTGTTGAACTTGCCTTTCAGCGAAAAAGTCTTTGTCGGGACAGGTCTGCCCTGTGCGTCGTACTGCACGGGCACGTTTCCCTTTTTCTTATTTGTATCGGTCACAACGAGGAATATGATAACTCCGATTATGACCAGCGGAACAGCCATCTTGAAAAACAGTGAGATGAGTGCAAATATTAGATCAGTTCCTGCCATAACAACCATCCTTTCTGTGTGGTTTCTATGCTATTATGATATCACAGCTTCCGGAAAAACGTAAGGTGTCAGCGGTCACTTTCTCGGTGACAATTGTAACATCCCATACAGCAATTCTAACACCGGCATGACCGATTGTCAATGAACAATATTATTACAAGTTAACCGTTCTGTTACTTGGCGGTATGCTTGGCTTTCTTTCTCACGTCGTGACCGAGCGCACGCATGATCTTCACGCCCTCGCGGAGCTTCAGCGCGCGCACCATATAACACGAGCTCGCCTCTCCGCAGAACCATATCAGCACGTTGCACTTGCCCGACGGCTTTTGCAGAAGCGACTGCCTCAGCTCGACCTTTACGATATTGTCGGTATGAGCAATCACCGTGTGGAACGCCGTCCACTTCGCGCACCTCACGATGACCCTGTCGTCCCTGACGGAAACGCCGCTCGTGAGCATAGCCACAGTCTTGACGAGGACGAGCCACATCAGCGGTATCTCGATCATGACCGCGAAGAAGAACGACAGCTCCGCAAACTTAGGGAAGAGGTCCTCGAAGATGTAATACACGGGGAAGACGAGGTTCGCGGCGAGAATCGGGTTGAAGAGGTAGCTCAGGAAGCCCGACCACCCCGAACGGAAATCGAGCCTGTGAGCGCCCGATATGCCTATCTTTTCGAGTCCTCTTCCGATATTTTTCTCGCGGCGTATCGGCATAAGCACGGGAAGATGACGCGAATCGTAGCCGTAGCCCGCACAGCTCACGTTGACCGTGACCGTTTTCAGGAACTTCATTATGAGGTTCTGGCGGAGGTCGGTGTAGTTGATATGCGCAGTATTTATGCGGTATTCGCGCCTGTTGGTAATGCCGCACTTGACGTTTATGCTGTGTCTGTCGGCAATAACCTTGAAGTGCGAGTACCTCAGCAGATTGATTATGAACGAAAGCAGCCACGCCGCCGCAATGAAGGTACCGAAGCCGACAGCTGCGTCGGGGATATGGAGCAGCCACCTGTGGGTGAACTTCTCGGTAGTCTCGGTTATGCGGCTGAACCAGAGGGAAACGATGTCCTGAGCGATGCTGCCTCCCTTGAGGAAGAACATCGCCATGTATATCGCTCCCGAAAAACCGCTTGAAAAGAACGCCGAGAACAGCACAACGGATATCATATCCGCCTTCGGCATATCATCGACGCGCTTTTCGCGGTCAACGTCGGGGATACGTCTCATCAGCTCGTTGCAGACCTTCCTCGTCACGAGCAGCTTCATATCAGTCGCCTTGAATATGCCCGCACGGGTGTCGCAGCTGAACCTCATACCTCCGAGCGGTATCATCAGCCACGGACGCTCCGCGGTCGCACCGCTGATCTTGTCGAAGGGAATGGTCTTGCGGTAACGGATAATGACGCCTCCGCGCTGAGTGATGTTCTTGTCGCTGACGCTGATACGTGCGAAGTACCACCTCACGAAGCCGAATACGATGATAAGCCCGATAATGGCGATATCCTGCCAGGCTCCCCTCGCCCATTCGTAGAGCCTGCGGGCGTCCATCTGCAATATGGAGAGTCCGCGCAGGAGCGGGAAGATAAGGAGCCAGATATTACGCATAGAATAGCGCAGAATGCGGAGAGGGTGCTCGTGGCAGGTCATTTCTCTGCCTCCTTTTCGGGAGCTCCCGTCTTGCGGAGGATATAGAGCGCGTCCTCCTGTTTCAGAAATAAGAGCCTCAGCTGACCGCCGTAAACGAAGAAAACGACGAAATTCAGCCCCGTGTACTGCGAAAACGGCGTAGTGATAACGGTCGTGTACTGCACGGTCGAGTACAGCACGGACTGGTGAGATATAAAGTAAACCCCGCTGTG
>CAMHBE010000342.1 GCA_946183095.1 uncultured Clostridia bacterium
TTCTAGTCTCAAAATCGGCGGAGATGAGGTTCACATCAAAGCCTTCTTCTGCAAAATAGCCGTTTTCGTAAGCGATATAGATAGGTGCGCCGCAGAGAGCGCCGTCCTTGCCGGGAATGTCTATCTTGCCGTATTTGAAGTCGGTCTTGGTATTGCTTGCGGCTGCCGTGCTTTCATTGCTGCTGCCCGCTTCGCTCACCGAGCAGGCGGATAAAAGGTTTGCACCTAAAACAAGTGCAAGTGTGAGTGCCAATAGTTTCTTTCTTTTCATCTTTCTCTACCTCCGAATAATACAGTTTGGATCTAACTGCTGTGATTAAAGTTAATCTCAAATGCGGCAAAAGGTCAACGAAAAAAGGTGACAACGTTTGCACACAGCCGCAGACAGCCATTATCTGATAAAGCCCCTGCGGCGGCACAAGACCGCAAAACGGGCGGTATATAAGGCCTGCGGCTTCAAATCGTGATAACGATATCACGCTGCCCGGGCATACATTTCAGCATATTTTACCGCAAGAACTGCGACGAATACGGACTTTTATCTTCTGTTATATGATAACGCTATCACAGGTCCTTGTTGATATAGACAGAGTTTATAGCCTGTGATAGACGGGGTGTATCACGCGGATATGATCTTTAACAAAACGCAGGGAGGGCTGTGCGTTTTTTTCTCAGTATGCGGAAGGTGTTGACAAACGGGGCAGGGTATGTTATAATTCATACAAATCATATTGAGCAGGTGGGATTATGACTTTACAACAAATAAACTATGCGCTGACCATTTCGGAATGCGGTTCGATGAACAAGGCGGCGGACAAGCTGGGAATATCTCAGCCCACGCTGACGAGTGCGGTCAGGGAGCTTGAAAAGGAACTGGGGCTTACCATTTTCATGCGTACCCACAGGGGCGCTGTTCCCTCAGCGGAGGGGCTTGAGTTTTTGCAGAACGCAGGTCAGCTTTACCGACAGTATGAGCTGATACAGGAAAAATACATAAACCACGAAAAAAAGCGCCGATTCGGGATATCGACGCAGCATTATTCCTTCGCGGTAAGCGCTTTTATAAATACGGTAAAGCAGTACAACACCCTTGAATTTGAGTTCGCCGTCCGTGAGACCGAAACGCTTTCGATCATACGCGATGTTGCCGAGCTCAAAAGCGAGATAGGCGTGCTTTACATCTCAAATTTCAACCGCAAGCCGATAGCAAAGCAGCTTGAAGAAAACGAGCTCGTCTTCAGGGAGCTTGTGCGCTGCAAGGCTTATGTTTACCTTTGGAAGGAGCATCCGCTGGCTAACGAGCCCTCCATCAGTCTGGAGCAGCTTGTTCCCTACCCGTGTCTTTCCTTTGAGCAGAACGGCAAGGAGGGATATCTCTATGCCGAGGAGATACTCAGTGAGAACATCTACCCACGAATGATAAAAGCGACCGACCGTGCCGCCATGGGCGAGATGATGCAGCAGCTCAACGGGTATACCCTGTGTTCGGGAATACTCTGCAAGGAGCTGGGCGGCGATGATTACAGGGTAGTGCCTTTCCGCGAGGACAACGACAACCGCAACAGCATAATGGAGATAGGCTACATCACAAAGAAAAACATTCAGCAAAGTGCGATAGGTGAAACATTTATCAGGGAACTGAAAAAGTCGCTGGAGCTGAATACCGCTCTTTAAGGGCAAAGGCGGGGCAGCTGCCGCGATGACGGCACAGCACACGGACGATCATAAACAATGCCCGCAGGGTCGGTGCAGATACAATACACAGCAAAGCCCTGAAGCACTTTGAAATGCTTCGGGGCTTTGTACCGAGCTGTTAAGATGTATCCGAACTCAGCTGTTCTTCTGTTTTTCTGCGTTGACAAATCACATCTTTCGTGGTATAATATATCAAAAATAAAACGCGGACAGGAGTGAAAATAATGATAAAAGTATATTGCTACAACAGATGCACCACCTGCAAAAAGGCGCTGAAATGGCTGGACGACAATGGTATTGCTTACGAAGCTGCGGATATCAAGGGCGAGCATCCCGACGAAGCCGCGCTGAGAAGCTTTTACGCCGTGAGCGGTCTGCCGCTGAAGCGATTCTTCAACACAAGCGGCATACAGTACCGCGAGCTGGGGCTTGCCAAAAAGCTGGGAGAGATGAGCGAGGACGAGCAGTTTGCTCTGCTGGCTTCCGACGGTATGCTGGTAAAGCGTCCGCTGGTCGTTGGCGATGGCTTTGTGCTGACAGGATTCAAGGAGCAGGAATGGGCAGCCAGACTTCTCGGAGAGTGACCCGAAACACCCGTATGTTAAGACTAAAAAATGACCGTGCAGTTCACAGCTGCACGGTTTGTTTGTTTTATTCCCTTGCGGCTTTCATTGCCTTCTTGCGCTCATACATATTCTTATCGGCGCGTTTGAAGACATCATCGGCGCTGTTGTCGGCAGCGGGGTCGTAGAGGGCATAGCCGAAAGCGGCGGAGAGCTTTTCCCACGGTTCAAGGGAATCATCTTCCCGCAATCGTTCGATCTTGCTGTTGAACTCCTGCTCTAACGATCTGATCTTGTCATAATCGTTGTTTCTGAGGATCACGGCAAATTCATCTCCGCCGATACGGAAGACGGGGGAATGAACGAAGATATCGCATATCAGCTTGCTGAGAGAAACTATGGCTGCGTTTCCGTATTCGTGACCATAGGTATCGTTTATCACCTTCAGGTAATTGAGGTCGATCATCGCGATGCCGTATTCGGTCCTGCCGCCTTCCTGACTTCCCTGCTCGACAAGCTGTATCTCCTTATCGTAGGCGAGCCTGTTGCGTATGCCCGTCAGCGAATCGAAATACGCCTGCTTCTGCATATCATCGGCTTG
>CAMHBE010000343.1 GCA_946183095.1 uncultured Clostridia bacterium
CGGAAAATTATTTTGGAGTACCCTTGACAGATCGGTAACGACCGGTCATACGGAGCAGTCTCTCCCTCAAAACTCTTGCATTTTTCTTCCGGACGTGCTATAATATTATCATAAATCACCCGAAAGGACAGATATTATGACCTACAAAGAAAACTTCATCAGATTCATGGCAGACTGCGGAGTGCTGACATTCGGCGAGTTTACGCTGAAAAGCGGCAGAAAGGCTCCGTATTTCATCAACACCGGCAACTACCGCACAGGCAGACATCTGCACGAACTTGGCGGTTACTATGCGGAGTGCATCAACGACAACGGCATAGAAGCCGACACTCTGTTCGGTCCCGCTTACAAGGGCATCACTCTCGCATCCAGCGCGGCTTCGGCGCTCTACAGCAAATTCGGCAAAGAAGTGAACTACTGCTTTGACCGCAAAGAGGTCAAAGACCACGGCGAGGGCGGTATGTTCGTTGGCAAGCAGCTCACAGACGGCGAGAAGGTCGTTATCATCGAAGACGTAATGACATCGGGCAAGGCTCTGCGCGAAGTGCTCCCGAAGCTCAAAGGTGCCGCGAACGTGAACATCACAGGCATGGTGATATCCGTTGACCGCATGGAGAAGGCTCTCGACAGCGACATGAGCGCGGTGCAGTCGGCTTACAAGGAGTTCGGCATCAAAGTTTACTCTATCGTCACGATAAACGACATCATCGACGCTATCGAGAACGGCGTTATCGACGGCAAGGAGTACCTGCCCGCAATGAAGGACTACCGCGAAAGATACGGTGCCTGAAATAATAACAGCGTCCCCTGTCATTTCCGACAGGGGACGCCTTTTTCTTATCGTATCACGCTTTGATGTATTTGTGCTCAAACTCGTCCGTCGGTATAGGCTTGTCATAGAGATAACCCTGTATCTCGTCGCACCCGCACTTGTTGACAATGCTCTCTTCTTCCTTGGTTTCAACGCCCTCACAGACTATCTCAAGATCTATCTCATTGAGAATGTTTATAAGCCCGCGCATAAGCTCATTGCCGCGCTCGGATTTCAGGCTCTCACGCACAAAGCTCTTGTCGAGCTTCACCACATCTACGGGCAGCACACCTATCAGACTGAGTGACGAATACCCCGAGCCGAAGTCGTCAACGCTTACTTTGAAGCCATAGTCGCGCAGTGCGTTCACCTTGCTGATTATCATTTCCTGCGCTTCAAAGAATACCGACTCGGTGACTTCAATCTCCAAATACTGCGGCGGAACATTGTGCTCCTCCGTCAGCCTTATGATATCTTCCACGAGCGTATTGCTGTAGAAGTGCATACGGCTGAGGTTGAATGATATGGTGATCGGCTCGATGCCGCTGTTTATCCACTTTCTTATCAGTTTGCAGATAAAAGACAAAACATAGAAGTCAAGCTCCACTATCTTGCCTGTCTTTTCAAGCGCCGCTATGAAGTTCGACGGCGGTATGATATTGCCGTTGCTGTCAACAAGTCTCGAAAGAGCTTCCGCGCCGATTATGCGCTGAGTTTCCGACGATATTTTGGGCTGGAGATATACCCTTATCGACTCATTCCTGAAAGAATCGTCGAAAATGGGAAGTATCTTTGCGCTGTTCTCCTTAATGTCCATAAGATGCTCCGAATACACTACACATGGTAAATTATAGTTGCCCTTGCCCACTCTGCGGGCGATGTTTGCTTTATCGACGGCGGCAACGATGTTTGTTTCTTCTCCGTCGATAAAATTTATCCCGATATTAAGGTTCGGTGATACGCCTTTGACGCGCTTTGAAATGATATCCTTTGCAACTTCTTTCAGCCGCTTGACTTCCCGGAGCACACGTTCGCTGTCGATATCCTCGATATTCACGAGGAGCAGGAAGTGGTCTGAATGTGTCCGGCTGCAAAGAACGGCATTCGGCACGAACATTCTGAAAAATTCGGCAATGTCGCAAAGTATCGCGTCGCCGACATCATAGCCATAGTTAATATTTATATAGTGAAAATCGCCGATGTCACCTGCTGCAACGATATAGGGCTTGTTATGCGCACAAATAACTGCGCCCGCCTGCGATACGAACTCTTCAAAAGTCAGCAGACCGGTCAGTCCATCATTCTGCATAAAAAACACCTCACTCAACATCAGGATATCTGTACTGTATCTATTATAGCAAACTTTCCCGTATTTTTCAATAGCTTTTGGAAAAATTGTTTAAATTGCTCCCGAAAAGTTACAGTTAGGTTACATTTCGCCAAAACCATGAAAAAGGGCACCCCCCAAAGGAAATGCCCTTCGTGTTCAGTGCGAACAGATCACTTCTTTACGTTGAAAGCGCCCATGCCGGGATAGCAAGCGCTGTCACCGAGCTGTTCCTCGATACGGAGGAGCTGGTTGTATTTAGCGACACGCTCGGATCTCGAAGGAGCACCGGTCTTGATCTGGCAGGTGTTGAGGGCAACCGCAAGGTCAGCGATAGTAGTATCAGCAGTCTCGCCGGAACGGTGAGAAGAAATAGCGGTATATCCTGCCTTGTGAGCCATCTTGATAGCTTCGAGAGTCTCGGAAACGGAACCGATCTGATTGAGCTTGATAAGAATGGAGTTGCCTGCGCCGAGGCTGATGCCCTTAGCAAGTCTCTCTGTGTTTGTAACGAACAGGTCATCGCCGACGAGCTGAACCTTGTGACCGATCTTGGCGGTCATTCTCTGCCAGCCTTCCCAGTCCTCTTCATCCAGACCGTCCTCGATGGAGATGATCGGATACTTGTCAACCAGGGACTCCCAGTGAGCGATCAGCTCATCAGAAGTGAACTCCTTGCCGGACTTCGGCTGCTTGTAGAAGCCCTTGCCCTTTTCGCTC
>CAMHBE010000344.1 GCA_946183095.1 uncultured Clostridia bacterium
ACCTTTCGGACGGGGTATGCCGCACTTTTCAAGCAGCTCGTCAAAGAGTTCCCTGTCCTCCGCGGCATCTATGCTCTCGGCGGATGTTCCGAGGATATGCGCACCTATGTCCTGCAGATGCTTGGTAAGTTTTATAGCGGTCTGTCCGCCGAACTGCACCACAACGCCGTCCGGCTTTTCCGTTGCTATCAGCGAATCAACATCCTCGAAAGTCAGCGGGTCGAAGTACAGTCTGTCGCCGGTATCGAAGTCGGTCGAGACAGTCTCGGGGTTGTTGTTGCAGATAACAGTCTCGTACCCCATTTCTTTCAGTGCCCAGACACAGTGTACCGAGCAGTAGTCGAACTCTATGCCCTGCCCTATGCGTATGGGTCCCGAACCGAACACGATGACTTTTTTCCTGCCTGTGGAGTGCTCCTTAATGAACTCCTCTGCTTCGTTCTCATCATCGTAGGTGCTGTAGAAATAAGGCGTTTCCGCGGAAAATTCCGCAGCGCAGGTATCGACCATTTTATACACGGCGTGTCTGCGCTTTATACCGGCTTCATCGAGCGGCTGACCGGATATCTTCTCTATGGACTTGTCAAGGTAGCAGTATTTCTTCGCGGTATCGTACTTCTCCTGCGTGAGCTTACCGTCGGCAAGCCATTTTTCAAGCTCGACGAGGTTTTTGAGCTTGCAGATGAACCACTTGTCTATCTTCGTTATATCGTGTATGGTATTCACGTCGATGCCGCGCTTGAGAGCCTCGAATACGCAGAACGAACGGTCTGTGTCGATATCCGACAGCTTCTGTCCGATTTCTGCATCGGTAAGTCCGGCGAACTCCGCTTTCGACATGGTGTCCATGCCAAGTTCGATAGAGCGCACCGCCTTCATCATTGCTGCTTCAAAACTCGTACCGATCGCCATTATCTCGCCAGTCGCCTTCATCTGCGTACCGAGAGTTTTCTTCGCGTAAACGAACTTGTCGAACGGCCATTTCGGGAATTTCACCACTATATAATCGAGTGCAGGCTCAAAGCAGGCATAAGTCTTGTTGGTGACCTGATTTACTATCTCGTCGAGGGTATAGCCGATAGCTATGCGTGTTGCAACTTTCGCGATCGGGTAGCCGGTAGCTTTCGACGCGAGTGCCGAGGAGCGCGAAACTCTCGGGTTCACCTCGATCACGGCGTACTCGAAGGTGTTGGGATTCAGAGCGAACTGACAGTTGCAGCCGCCCTCGACTTTGAGCGCCTGTATTATGTTGAGCGCCGCAGTACGCAGCATCTGGTATTCCTTGTCCGCAAGCGTCACAGCCGGTGCGACAACGATACTGTCGCCGGTATGCACGCCTACGGGGTCGAAGTTCTCCATTGAGCAGACAGTGATAACGTTGCCCTTAGCGTCGCGTATTACTTCAAACTCTATCTCTTTCCAGCCTGAGATGCACTTCTCCACAAGTATCTGGTGGATAGGCGACATCCTCAGTCCGTTTGTCGCTATCTCGTGCAGTTCTTCGCGGTCATTCGCAATACCGCCGCCCGTGCCGCCGAGGGTGAACGCGGGACGCACTATGACAGGATAGCCTATAACGTTGTCGGCATAGTCGAGCGCGTCGTCGAGTGCTTCCACGACTTTTGAGGGGATCACTGGTTCTCCGATAGCTTCCATTGTGTCCTTGAAAGCCTGTCTGTACTCCGCCTTGTGTATAGTCTCGGGAACCGTTCTCTTCGAGAAATCCTTCTTCTGCCAGCTGCATTGACAGCGTAAGTCCCGTCTGACCGCCGAGGGTGGAAAGAACGCTGTCGGGCTTCTCTATCTTAATGATGCGCTTCACACATTCGAGCGTCAGAGGCTCGATGTAGATGTGGTCAGCCATGTGCTTGTCGGTCATTATCGTTGCGGGGTTGGAATTTATCAGCACGACCTCCAGACCCTCCTGTTTCAGGGCGCGGCAAGCCTGTGCTCCCGCGTAGTCGAACTCGGCAGCCTGTCCGATAACTATAGGTCCCGAACCGATAACGAGGACTTTCTTTATATCACTTCTCAGCGGCATTACCATACCCTCCTTTCTTTCTCGATAAGCTCAATGAATTCATCGAAAAGATAGGCGGTATCGTGAGGACCTCCGCACGCTTCCGGGTGAAACTGCACCGTGAAAGCGGGGGCGTTGGTGTACCTTACGCCTTCGCAGGTCTTGTCGTTGCCGTTTATGTGGCTGACCCTGCCCACTTCCGGGGGAACGGAATCACCTACAACCGCGTAACCGTGGTTCTGCGACGTGATGAATGTCCTGTCAAGCTCAAGGTCGGTGACAGGCTGGTTGCCGCCGCGGTGACCGTATTTCATCTTGGTGGTCTTTGCGCCGTTTGCGAGCGCTAAAAGCTGATGACCGAGACAAATTCCGAAAGTCGGTATTTTTTCGGGTATCAGCGCCCTGAGAGTTGCAATTGAAAATGTATTGACGGCAGGATCTCCCGGTCCGTTGGAGAGCATTATCCCGTCCGGTCTGTATTCCTTTATATCGACGGGTCTTGCATCATACGGAAAGACTTTCACGTCACATCCGCGTTTGAGCAGTTCCCTGCGTATGTTGTGCTTGTAGCCGTAGTCTATCAATGCAACACGGTATTTCGCGTTTTCGGCGTGGTATTCTTCCGCAGACTTCACGCTTACCTTCGGAACTACATTCCCGACCGTGTAAGCGCGTATCTGTTCAAGACACTTTTCCTTGTCGAAGTCCGGGTCGTCGGTTATCATACCGTTCATGACTCCGCTCTCACGGATGATGCGGGTGAGCCGCCTTGTGTCTATATCATAAAGTCCGATGATACCATACTTTTTAAGGAAGCTGTTGATATCTCCCCTGCA
>CAMHBE010000345.1 GCA_946183095.1 uncultured Clostridia bacterium
GCCCTAAAGCCGTCATATTGCACAAATTTTCCTTGACATACGACAGTATGCCTGCAAAAAATTTGTACAATCTGCCGACTGATGCAGGAGGCATCAATGTGTCAGCTCAAACGCCGCAGGACGCGGCGCAAAAAGGCTGACACGATTTATTGTCGGCACGCCTGAACGACAATAGGTTTTTAGAGGAGCCCTTTTGTCCTGCCGGAAAACAATGTAAAATTGATTTGTGGAAATGTACAAAATTTCTGCGTAAAATATGTATAGAACATCAAAAAGCACCTATATGTTGTATGAACAAACGACCGGGGCGGCTGCAATTGAGTAAAAAATCGGCGATTTTACCAAAAAGCAGCGCTTCCGGTTGTTTGACTTTACCTAAAGCGCGGGGTATAATTTAGTTGATCGGGCAATAATGATTATTGAGGGAACTCTTATCTTACGAAAAGGGGGGATAGTAATGCCGAAAAGTATTTTCGCCTGCAACGGCGGGGCGGTAACGGGAAAAGCCGCGGTTATCGCAGCATCTGCCGTTTGTGCGGCGGCAGTCGTCGTCATGGGCGCGTCAAAGCTCGTAAGACCTCAATACAATGCGTTTATGACGGAAGACGGCATTACGACCGGGATAATCACTTATGCCGAGACAATGGATGATTTTATTGCCGAACAGCGTGCAAAACTGCACCCGTTCGACGCGATAACCGCAGTGAGAAGAAACGCGGAGGGTATTTTTGAGATAGAGGTCGAGCGCGCCCCGCACGTTACGATAACCGACGGGGTGATGACGCGGAATGTAAGAGCTGTCAAGGGCGAAAAGGTCGCCGAACTCATGATTCGGGAAGGCTTTCCTGTCGGTGACCGGGATGACGTATGCCCCGATCTCGACCTGAGCATCCTCGACGACTGTGAAGTTACCGTTACACGCGCGTTTCCGGTAACGGTGCGAAACGGCGGAAATGAGAAAAAATACCTTGCGGCGGGGATCACGGTCGGTGATCTGCTTGTGCGTGAGCGCATCCCGCTGGGTGCCTTCGACGAGCTGAATGTTTCCACCGGCGATATCGTTGTACCCGGCATGGTCGTTGAGATCACGAAGGTGACGTATGCGGAACACGAAAGGTCGCGCTATGAGCCTTATGTGACCGAATACCGCGATTCTCCGCTGCTTGCAATGGGAGATACACGGGTGGCTGTCGAGGGAAAGGACGGCTGTGTTACGGCGGCTTTCCGGGATAAGTATGTGAACGGGCAATACACCGGCTCCGAGTTTGTCATTACGGATATCACCGAGCCTGTCAATGAGGTAATAGAGCGCGGGACGGCATTTGCCGAGCCTTACAGCAAGCGAGAGGGAAACTTCACGCTCATAGACGGCATTCCCGCCGAGTATGAGTATGTGCTCGAAGGCAAAGTCACCGCGTATATTGCCGACGGCGAGGGAACATACAGCGGCAGACCGCTCGTTATCGGCTCCTGCGGGGTCGATCCGGATGTTATCCCGTTCGGTTCGGAGGTATATATCGTCTCAAAAGACCGCAAGCACGTTTACGGTTACGCAGTCGCGTCGGATACCGGATATATCAAGGGTTCCGGCGTTCTCGCGGACGCTTACATGGGGACACCCGCCGAGAATTATGACGACGCTTTTGCATGGCAGGCGCAGTAC
The DNA here is from genome assembly GCA_946183095.1 of uncultured Clostridia bacterium. Classification (GTDB taxonomy): domain Bacteria; phylum Bacillota; class Clostridia; order Oscillospirales; family Ruminococcaceae; genus Ruminiclostridium_E. Next base: position 1,664 of record CAMHBE010000345.1, read on the forward strand.
TGCGACGTATATGTCCTGTCTGTCGGCGATAACAGCATCCTCTGGCAGTAGATGAGTCTCCGATATCTGCGATCAAGAAATCTCTAACGCTTTTATTATCATTTCGGTGCAGCGTCAGGCTGCCGCAAGTCCAGAGCGCGCAGCTCTGGTCCCGTCCGGAAGGACAGCGCGAACGCGCCGCTGCACCTACGTTATTGACATGCAGAGAGCCGCCCGCAGTGCTGCACTGTGAGCGGCTTCTTTATGTAACGTCCGTTGTTTTACGGTAGGTTCAGCCGTTGAATAACAGCCTGAAAAACCATACCAGCGGTCTGGGACTTCTCATTACCACAACTTTCATAGCTTTTGCCTCCTCAGCAGTTTCTTTTCAGCAGCAGACCTGCCGCTATCAGCAGCACGGCAAGGAATATGAGCAGAAAACGGTACGACAGAAAACACAGCCATACCGCACCGCCCGCTATCAGCAGTACCGCGACAACGCACAGTGCGCAGTTCTTTTTCCTGCGTCTCATCCCGCTCACCCCTTTCCGATGACTCTATTCAGTATATTCATCACGGAAAGATTTGTTACCGATGCAGGCGGATGACGGGATAATGCGGCTGGCAGAGTTATGCGTTACCGCCTTCTCTGCCCAGTCTGAAAGCGACCGAACGTTTGAGGTATTCAAGATAATCGGGGTCGCTGCACATCGCCTTTCCGGGAGAATCCGACAGCTGCGCCCCGTCAACAAAGTCGTTCTGGATGTCTATCAGTATAAGTATCTTTTTCATGGGTTTTCCTTTCCGTTTTTTCTTTATTATACCGCATATACGGGTAAATTTCAAGAGAGGAGGAGTTTTTTCGTCAAAATATGTTGTTAATATCAACAAATTAGAAAAAGTATATTGTTCATGTTTTCCAAAAATAAGAAAATGCCGTTGACGAGCCTGTTTAATTTTGTTATAATATAATGGAATAAGTCTATTTTGTTATAATAACGTTAAAATTGCTCGTTTTTCATTTGATCCCGGTACTTTCCGGAAAGCATACCGTTATAATATAATCGCATTGGTAAAGGGATGATCGTTTGTGGCAAACCTGACACAAGAACAAATAGAAGCTATGCTGGCGGGAGCTTTTTCTGCTGCGCCGGAGCCTGTGGTTGAGCCCGAACCCGCGCCGGTTGTGGAAGAAAAGCCC
>CAMHBE010000346.1 GCA_946183095.1 uncultured Clostridia bacterium
GACTTCCCCCGCCCCCGTGATAGTCACCGCATCCACGACTGCCGCATCCCCCCAGCCTGCCGCAACTACCGCGCCCGCAGTGACTACCGCGCCGCGTACAGCGTCCACCGGCACAAAGGCGACCACGAAAGCCCACGTTTCGGGATATAAATACGGCAGCACAAAGTATGAGATAAAGCATGACCTTGAATATATGCGCGGGCTGAACAGTGACTTCATAGGCTGGCTCACCATTAAGGATACGCCTATCGACATCCCCGTCGTACAGGCTACCGACAACAAATTCTACCTTGAGCACAACTTCTACGGAGAGTATGACACCACAAAAGTCGGAACGACATTCGCCGACTGTCACGTTCCCGTGACCGAGACGAGCCGCCCCGACAACCTCATAATCTACGGTCACAACATCAGAACGGGCGTAGGTCTTGCAAAGATAACCAACTACTACCCCGCAAGATACGGCAGCCTTAATTTCTACATAACCCACCCCACGATAACCTACGAGTCCGTTTACGGCGGACAGAGCACATACGTCGTGTTCGCGGGAATGTTCGTGAATACGGAAACAAAGCACGGCGACGTGTTCAACTACTACAGATTCCGCGATTTCTCCAGCCAGAGCCTGTTCTATCAGTATTTCGAGCAGGTGTTCGACAGGAGCGTGTTCTACAATCCCGACCTTGACATAAAGTACGGCGACACGTTCCTCACTCTGTCCACCTGCTACTACCCCATGGGCGCGAACGTTGACACACGCTTCGTGGTATTCGCAAGACAGGTGCGCGCCGGAGAAACAAAGATAACTTCAAAGAATGCCTACATCAACAGAAGTCCGAAATATTTTGATTATTACTATCAGGCAAACGGCGGCAGCTGGGCAGGCAGAAAATGGTCCGAAAGCCTTATGCAGGGCTATGCGGACTGGAAAAAGAAGAACTCATAAGGAGGGTCATCACATGAGCAGGATAGCACAGTTCCTTACCGAAGCGGGAGTTTTTTTCCTTGCGACCGCCGATGGCGCACAGCCTAAGGTACGCCCGCTGGGAGCATTCATCGAAGAAGACGGAAAGATATTGTTCGGGGTAGGGGAATTCAAAGATGTTTACAAGCAGCTAAAAGCCGACCCGCTCTGCGAGATAGCAGCCTGCAAATCCGACGGACACTGGCTGCGCTACACCGGAAAAGCGGTATTTGAGACAGACGGCAAGTACGCCGAGAAGATGATAGCGTCCGCCCACCTCGAATCTATCTACAACGAGCAGACTGGCAACAAGCTCGCCGTGTTCCACCTCGAAGATGCCACGGCATACGATATCCCCATGATGGGTAAAGGCGAGGATCTGCTTGCGTAAAAAAGAACATTCCCTGAGTACAGCACAGTGGGTTCAGCGTGTCAACAAATGAGGCGCAGCGGCGCGTTCGCGCTGTCCTTCCGGACGGGACCAGAGCTGCGCGCTCTGGACTTGCGGCAGCCGTCTGTCGGTCATCCCTCTCTGCGGCTTTTGCGATGCAAAAGCTCCACCTCACCCGCTAATCGGGGAGATCGCGCTGCACCGAAATGAAATTGGAACAGGATAGATCTTTTTACAGCCCCCTGCGTACTGCACAGGGGGAATTCGTTTATGTGTATGAAAAAGCAAACGGCATTTTAGTAAAATTGCAGTAAATTATACAAAACACCTTGCAATTTTCTTAACAATATGATATAATACTACAGAATGGATATGTCCATATTTTACATTTCAGGGGAAGGAACCGTATCATGCAGGAAATAACACGAAGAACCATAAACGGTATAAGAAGACTTGTTCTTATAGTGGATGATGAACACGTCAACCGGCGTCTGCTGGGAAAGATAATCGAGAAGGATTATGACGTTATATATGCCGAAAACGGCAAAGAAGCAATGGAGCAGATAAAGAAGCGCGAAAAAACGCTGTCGATGATACTGCTCGACCTTATAATGCCGGAAATGGACGGGTATGAGATACTCGCTCTGCTCCATGACGACCCGGCTCTCTCAAAGATACCCGTCATAGTGCTCACCTCGGAAAGAACAGCCGAAGTAAAGAGCCTTCAGCTCGGCGCGGCGGACTTCATCCCCAAGCCCTATGATATGCCGGAAGTCATACTCGCAAGAGTAAGGCGCTCCATAGAGCTCGCCGAAGACAGCAGCATGATAAACGCCACCGAGATAGACGCGCTTACCGAGCTTTATACTAAGGACTTCTTCTTCCAGCACGCCACCCGCCACGACCAGTATTATCCCGACACGGAAATGGACGCGCTCGTGCTGAACGTGAACAGGTTCCACCTTATAAATGAGCTGCACGGCAGACTTTTCGGCGATACCGTGCTGAGTACCATTGCGGGGCAGATAAACCGTATTCTCGACGAGCATGACGGTATAGCCTGCCGCTGCGACTCCGACACGTTCTATATATACATTGAGCACAGGGACAACTACGAAGCTATGCTCAACCGCATCATGACCGGACTTACCGAAGTTACCGGCGCACAGCATATCACTTTGCGCATGGGCGTGTACAGCAGCGTTGACAAGAGCATCGACGCGGAAGCTCGCTTTGACAGGGCAACTCTCGCCTGCAACGGTCTGCGCAACAACTACAAGACCGCTTTCATGATCTATGACAACCATATGCACGAAAAGGAGCTGTATTCCAACAAGCTCATCGGCGACATGGACACGGGCGTGGAGGAAAAGCAGTTCGTTGTTTACTACCAGCCGAAGTACGACATCAAAGGCAGCAAGCCCGTACTTACGAGCGCAGAAGCGCTTATCCGCTGGCAACATCCCGAATACGGCATGGTAAGCCCCG
>CAMHBE010000347.1 GCA_946183095.1 uncultured Clostridia bacterium
CACGCTGCCGCCGGGGAGTCCAGAGGGGCGACGTAAGCGCCCTTTGGCGGGGGTGTTGAGGGGGCAGAGCCCCCTATCTCGATATCTCAACATCTCAACATCTCAACATCTCAACATCTCAACACTCTCACAGTCTCTCGGCGAGTTCGTCGTACAACAGGACTGCGGAGGCTTTGACCTCGCGCTTTGCGAAGATGCCCTTATCGGCGTAATCCTGTGCTTTGCGGGCTTTTGCCATACCGTCTTTGGGGTCTTTGCAGGACTTGGCGAGCGCGAGATACGACATAGCGAGGATAGAGCAAGCCTCGTCGTAGGCGAAACAACCTTTTTCGGAGAGCGGGAGGGCGAGTTCCACGGCGCGGTCATAGCTGCCGAGACAGAATGCCGCCTTCATGTTTTTCAGTTCGTCGATCTCCGCAGCCGGCGAGGATTCCTCGGATTCTTCGGACGTTTCGAGTTCATCGGGCAGGAGATAATTTACGGGGAGCTGGAGCACCTTCGCGAGATATGTGAGCGTCTTTACCGAGGGCGTAGCTGTGCCGCTCTCGATCTGGCTGAGCATATTGCGGGTTATGAAATCCCCTACCACATCCTGCTGTGTCATCTTGCGGGCAAGCCTTGCTTCCTTTATTCTTTTTCCGAGTTCGGCGTTATCCATTTTCTCACACCCTTTCCTGCATTTAACGTAAATACTATTTACCTATGATTTTACCACACTTTTTTTCGTTTTGCAATACCTTTCGCCGCACTTTTCCATTTTCAGCAGTATGCACATAACGTGATGATCCGTTGTGTGCATTTTCACGATTTTGAAAAATCGCTCGCGGGGATATTGACACCGGGCAAAAATGTGGTATAATTTAAGTAAATAGAATTTACATGAAACTTTGCAGATACCATTTTATCTTTATCATTGCGGAAATGGGGTGTGACTATGGAATGGTTCAATAAATGGTGGGGGTCTCTCGACGGCTTCGAGCAGGTCATGTTCTGCGTCGCTATCCCCGCGACCGTTATCTTGCTCATACAGGTATTGATGCTGCTGTTCGGGTTCGGGCATGACGGCACGGGCATAAATCCCAGCGATGCGTCGGGAATAGACGGCTTCGGCGGTGCGGACGGATTCGACGGGAGCCTTGACACGGGCGCACATGACATTAACGCCGATATCCCCGATATCGACTACGGCGACGGCAGCAGCGCAGGCAGCGTCGGCACAATGAACTTCTTCACCGTGCAGGGCATCATCACACTGCTGTGCGTGTTCGGCTGGGCGGCACTCGTTACATTCAAGCTCACCGGCAATACTATCGCTTCCGTTATCATCGGCGCTGTGTTGGGTATCGCGGGAATGATCGGAGTTGCAAAACTTCTTTCCGCATCCAGAAAACTCGCACAGAACGGTACCCTCAACATGAATAACCTGCTCGGCGCATCGGGCACCGTTTACCTCATTATCCCCGCAGACGGTGAGAGCCGCGGTAAAGTCAACGTTTCCAGCGGAGAACGTCTCGTCGAATTTGACGCTATCACCGAAGGCGGAGAACCTCTTCCCGACGGTACGCCGATAAGAGTTACCGATATACGGGGCGGCAATCTCCTCGTCGTCGAAAAAATATGACCCACATGACGGGTACAGATCGCGGAGGATGATATGGAGATCGAAACAATAGACATAATTTTCTGGGCAGTGGTACTTATTATAGCGTTAGGCGGCATTATATGCCTGATGATATTTCTCCCGCGCGAACACGCGTATGACGATGCACGAAAAGACTGCTACCGTATCGAGTACCGCGACGGCAGCTACAAACTCAGCCATAAGAAAGCAATGTACGGTGAGAACCGCTTCTCATTGCGGAGCAAGTTCTTCTACATCACCCGCGTCCCGTTTCAGGCTGACGCGTTCTGCGATGAAGCCGCGGCAAAGGACGGAAATCCCTACCGCGCAGCCGCCACAGCTACCGTGTTCTTCCCGGAGGATAAACTCCAGACCTTCGCGATGAATTTTCACAACGTAAATCAGGACGTTATCGCGGAAACTGTCGAGGAGACGCTCACCTCCGCACTTACCGAAGCAATGACCGAATACGACGGCAATGATGACAAGACAGATATCGAAAAGCATTTCAAGGATGTAGCCGGCAAAAAGCTTGACGTGTTCGGACTTATAGTCATGAATATAAACTCGCTGAACATCACGCCGGTAAAGAAGAACTAACTGTAAATCAGAGACACAGTCTCATTAAATAAGGAGGGATTTTTTATGGATCCTATCATCATTATAGCAATTTGTGTAGGCGTGGTGCTGATTTTCGCGCTTATCGCCGGAATCCTGTCGAGATACCGCAAGTGCCCGTCCGACAAGATACTCGTTATCTACGGTAAAGTCGGGAGCGACAAGAGCGGGCAGGCAAGGAGCGCGCGCTGCGTACACGGCGGCGCGGCGTTCATCGTTCCGATAATCCAGTCGTATCAGTACATGGATCTGACGCCTATCTCGATAAACGTTGACCTGCGCAACGCCCTGTCGAAGCAGAACATCCGTGTGGATGTTCCGTCGAGCTTTACTGTCGGCATTTCCACAGAACCCGGCGTAATGCAGAACGCGGCTGAACGTCTGCTGGGTCTGAAAATGCAGCAGGTACAGGAGCTTGCAAAGGACATCATCTTTGGTCAGCTGAGACTTGTCATTGCGACAATGGAGATCGAGGAGATCAACACCGACCGTGACAAGTTCCTCATAGCGGTATCGAAGAATGTGGAAATGGAGCTTCGCAAGATAGGTCTGCGTCTTATCAACGTAAATGTTACGGATATCCGCGACGAATCGGGCTAC
>CAMHBE010000348.1 GCA_946183095.1 uncultured Clostridia bacterium
GGAGAGATACTTCTGCACTTCATACAGTCCGTTGTTGTAGATAACGGGGATAGGGTTCTCCTGCGCATCGAATGTGCCGTCTTTCAGGGCATCCTTGAGCTGTGCGAAGGGGAAACTCTGCGGGTTCGCTTTCAGCGCGGACATAGTTTCCATGACGATCTGGTTCGCCGGAGTGCGTATGTTCAGCCCGTCCATGTCCGCAACGGTTTTTACCGGACCTACTTTTTCCGTGGTGGTAACGCACCTGAACCCGTTGTCGAAGTACGCAAGAACGTGAATATTGAACGGCTCCAGCTCCTCACTGATCTTCTGCATCACATCGGAGTCGATGAAAGACCACGCGGATTCAAAATCGCCGAACAGGAAAGGCAGTGCCGATACGCCTATCCTTGTTGCGTACTGCGCGTAGTTACCGGCGCTGGAGACTGTCATGCCGACTTTTTTGTCGATGATGCCGGCTATCAGCTCGTCATCGCTGCCGAGCTCGCCGCCCGGGTGTATCTCGATGATGATATCGCCTTCTGTCTCCGCTTCGACTGTCTCCTTGAACTTTTGCAGAACTATGCCGCGCGGGTCATTTTCCGCCGTGGAATATCCCGTAACGATCGTCAGGGGGTAGATCGCGTCTTTTTCAGCCGCGCTGACTGCACCGGTATCCGTCGTGGGTGCGGAGGTCGCGGCAGTCGCGGAGGTCTGTGCCTGAGTGCCGCCGCATCCCGACGCCGTTATCGCGGTGAATGCGCAGAGCAGTGCAATTGTAAGGATCTTCAGTTTGTTCTTCATTTTAATGCTCCCTTTCCCTAAGTGCTGTGTCAGTGGTTTCCGATGAATATATACGGTAAGCGTTTTTTCCGCTTTCCTTGACTTTTTTCAGTGCGCTCTCCGCATCGGCGTACAGTTTGTCATAGCTGCGGGCGGAGTAGGGGTATATCGCGACACCTACGCTTGCTGAAACTGTGACTTCCTTCTTGCGTCCGCGGTATGTTTCGTTTATCTGTGTGCAGATAGCTTTTGCTTTATCCTCGATGATATTCATGCCGAGACTGCGGGCTTTTGACGGGAGCCGCAGGAATGCCGCGAACTTGTCACCGCCGACGCGCCCCACATAGTCCTTGTCGCTGAAAACGATGCACAGCTTCTTTGCGACATCCGAGAGTACCTGATCTCCCATTGTATGACCGAGCTGGTCGTTTACCTTTCCGAAATCGTCGAGGTCGGTGATATACACCGCGAACAGGTCGCTGTCGGAAGCGTCCGAGAGCTTTTCGGAAACGTGGGTGTGGAACGCGCACTTGCTGAAAATACCGGTAAGCGGGTCGGTGTCCGCCTTTTCGATCATTCTGGTATCGCGGTTCATCTGGTCGTCAACGTTTATAAGGCTCCCGACCATTTGCTGCGGGGTGCCGTCGTGCATCCTCACCACGGTCGCCTTCATCCTGAACCAGCTGTATGAATCGTCGAGACAGTGTAACCTGAACTCTCCGCGTATCGAGGTGACATCGCTGCTGCGGAGCTCTTTGAGTTCCTTCACCGCCGCCATGTCATCGGGGTGGATGTAGCCGAATATCGAGGAAGCCTCATCCTTGCCGAAAGACGTTTTTCCCTCCGGTATGATGTTGTCGGTATATCCGTCGAGTGAGAGATGCTGCTGTCTGAAGTCGTAGTCGAAGATGATATCCTGCGACTCTACGGTGACGAGCTTGAACTTCTCGTTTGATTTTGTTATGACCTCGTAGTTCCTTATGAGGTACGGTATCGGCATGAACAGCAGAACGAAAGCGAACGCGACGATCAGCATTATCACCGCCACTTTCCCGGATATCTCGGAGGACTGTTCGTTTACGATGCTCTGCGGCATCAGCGACACGAAATACCAGTTGTGTACGCCGACGGGGGTTATCACCGCAATGCCGTCCGTGCCGTTGATATTGCATCTTGCGACTGCATCTTCACGACCGACAGGCTTCGGTATGCCTGTCTCGCTGAACAGGTTCACCGTTTTGCCGTTTATCAGGCTGTTGTCGGCGGACTGTGCGAGCACGAGCCCGTCGTTCGCTATGACGAAATTGGTCGTTCTCCCGCTGAAGCTTGCGGCGTTCAGCAGGGAAGACAGGTCTGCCTTTGTGAAGGTGCCATATACCGCGCCGGTGACAACACCTTCCTGCAATATGGGGACTGCCGCGAACAGAACGTCGTCGCCGTCCTCGTCCTTTATGAATGTTTCCGACAGGGAAGTGCTGCCGCCCATTGCATCCTTAAAAACATCGGTGAGCAGCAGGTTGCCGGAAGTTTTTCCGTTGTAGTTCACCGTAGCGCCGGTGGTATTTGCGACGCCGATAGTCTTGAACGCGCCGATGCCCTTTGTGGACATTATCGTTTCTTTCATGACGTTGTAATCGGAAAAGTCGATGTCGCGGAAATATCTGACCTGCGATTCGAGCATTATCAGCCTGTCATCGAGCTTTGTACCGAATACAAGGGCAAGCGAGCGCGTGTTTTCTTTAAGATAAGTCTGTGTTGAAGATTCCGTGATGCCGTCCACGCTGCCCCGGAACCATGTCAGCGCGACGACAAGTATTACAGCCGCCGCTATTATGGAAATGATAGTGGGCAGGTGCATTCTTAAATGTTTAAGCATTTCTTTACCCCGATTGTATAATATACATATATATTATACAATCGGATCTCTTCAAAGTCAACAAAAAACATTTCCAAAAGGCATATTTTATAAATTTGTTTAAAATATCTCCTTCATACTTATGCAGTATCCACATACGAGGTTACACGCCGGTTACAATTTGCGGAGTCTTGCAAAAAGTCCCCGTATCATAGCT
>CAMHBE010000349.1 GCA_946183095.1 uncultured Clostridia bacterium
CGGAGAGAGTGCTTACCTGCTTTATCAGCAGGATATCCGTGATATGGGCGGATATGACGGACTGCCGGTCGAGACTGTTGACGTTCGCCAGAACCAGGCTGCAAGCCAGACAATACTCGATATGGAAATACTCGACGGTTCGGACGGACTGCAGCTTATGATCGACTTCGCCGCAAGCCGCTATGAAGAGGCGAGCATCGAGAAGTTCAAAGACCTGTATGTAAAGCTTGCTCAGGCAATGGTTACACACAACTCACAGACTGATGTAACGATCGGAGAGATCAAGTCCAAAGTGGAAGATAAACGGAATTTCTTCAAGACAATATCCGGACTGTTCAGGAGGAAGCGCTGATGAGAAGTTCCGAAAAAAGATATGCTGCATTGAAACGTGCCGAAGCGCTCAGAAAATACGGTATAAACAAACCGATATCTCACGACTATGACCGCTCTGCTGCCGCAGACTGCTCCAACGGCACTTTTGTCGGCAAGCAGAAAGACGGCGTGACGATATGGCGCGGAATACCGTATGCTTTGCAGCCGCTTGGTGAACTTCGCTGGCGTGCGCCGCAGCCGCCGAAAGACGATCGCGGCGTTTATGAGGCATACTACAACGGTAAAACGCCTATCCAGACCGAACTTAAATCGGAACAGGCATCATATTATCCCCAGGGCGAGGACTGCCTTTATCTCAACGTCTGGTCTGACACAAGTGTAAAAAAGCCAAAAACTGTCATGGTATTCTTCCACGGCGGTTCATACGGCTGGGGCGGCACAGCGGATCCGCTGTACGACGGTTTTCAGCTTGTCCATACTTATAGGGACGTGGTATTTGTCACCGTCGGTTACCGTACCGGGATAATGGGATTTGTTGATTTTTCCGATGTTCCCGGCGGTGAGGACTATCCCGACGCACCGAACCTTGGAATTCTCGATCAGATAGAGTCGCTCAGGTGGGTGCAGAAAAACATCTCCGCTTTCGGCGGCGATGCGGACAACGTGACTATAATTGGTGAGTCAGCCGGCGGAGGGAGTGTTTCGCTGCTGCCGGTCATACCGGCTGTACGGGGGCTTTTCAGTAGAGTGATCGCACAGAGCGGCTCGGTGGCACTTACTTTCAGCAAAGATGAATGCATGGGATTCACGAAACATCTGATGACAGCTGCCGGAGCTTCCTCTATGAAAGACCTGCTGTCGCTCAACGAACAAGAACTTAAATCCGTCAATGAAAAGATCAACGATTACAATAATTTCCCGCAGCGCGACGGCAAACTTATCCCGATCAACGCCTATGCTCCCTACGATAATGGAGAAACCGCGGATATCGACTTTCTGATAGGTACAAACGCTGACGAACTGAACTACTGGATCGGTGAGCTCGGCGGTATTGTACCGTACCATTTTGGAATGCATATAAGGATCGATAACGATCTTCCGAATTTCAGCAAGGAAGATCAGAAGCGGATCAGGCAGTTTCTGCGGGAAGCCAAAGGATCAAAAATCTGGCGTATCACAGAATTATACAATGAGATCATGTTCAGGCTGCCTGCCATACGCCAGGCAGAGGCTCACTCCATGAACGGCGGAAGGGTATTCATGTACTATTGGACTCACCCGTCTTCAATAGCATTTCGCGGAGCCTGTCATGCAGTCGAACTTGCCTATGTATTCGGAAATACCGATCAGACGATCTACACCGGTGAAAACGTAAACAAGGAGCTGTCACGGCTTGCTATGGCGGCGTGGGTGCAGTTTGCCAAGACCGGCGACCCCGGCACCGAAGAACTTAAATGGGAGCCGTACAGCATTGAGGAACACAGACCTACAATGATCCTTTCCGCGTCTCCGCATATACAGCAAAACGTGCTTGAGAAACAGCGCCGGCTGCTCAGACCGCTGCTGCGGTACTGGCTCAATGCCTCATACGCGGAGCTTTCGTATAACGTTCCGTTTATCCGTAAGACAGTCGCCCTCGGTGCGCTCACGGCAGCCGCTCTTGTTGCCGGCTGTGCTTTGATAAAAAGTTCGCTGGACGATAAAAAATGACAGGTCAATTCACTTTATCGTTACAGACAATTGCATAAAACTATCCCCCGGTTCCGTGATAATACGGGTCCGGGGGATTATTCCGTATGTTAGTGCTATCAGACGATGATCGTCAGCTATTAAGCCCGAGAGTATTCTGATACGCCATACTTTTTGAGATTCGGCTTACAATACGAAGCCCTATGTTGTGTGTCACATCATCAGGTTTGAACAGATTGGCAGCTTCTTTAGGATTGAAGGCTTTGCAGTTGTCTTTTATTCCGATGTTGATGCTTTCCTTTATATAGTCTCTCCTCACGAAAAAAATAAACCTCATCTATAGCCAAACAACGAAGAATGTGATATAATAAAAGTGCAAGGAAAAGAGCGAAAACAGAATAAAAAGCTTGCACTTTTTAGGAGAGCACTATGTACAGGAAGAACAAAAATCATCAGATAGCATTCACAGACTTCAATCAGCCGCTTGGTTTACAGATGAATCCAGAAAATCGTTGGGTGAAGAAAGCAGCAACTATACCGTGGGATAAAATAGAGGACAAGTATGCAGGACTGTTCCCGAGCAATACCGGTAATGTTGCAAAACTGCTGAGAATGGCACTCAGTTCTCTTCTTATACAGCAGCAATTCAGATATGCTGACGAAGAACTTGTAGAGCAAATCAGAGAGAATCCATACTATCAGTATTTCATTGGATTACCGGGATATGTTGATGCGATACCGTTTGTACCATCGCTGCTTGTGGAGTTTCGCAAGCGTTTCAATGATGACATCATGATTAAGATC
>CAMHBE010000350.1 GCA_946183095.1 uncultured Clostridia bacterium
ATAATGGCGGACGGTACCACCGCGATAAAGCGCATTGACGCTGTGGTGTCCGCACTTCACGGAAAATACGGCGAGGGCGGAAGGATACAGAGCCTGCTGAAACTCGCGAGACTGCCGCATACCGACAGTGACCCGGAAACTGCGGTCTATTGCATGGACAAGGGACTTACACACCTTGTACTGTCATCAGCGGGGATCGATGTGCCGGACTATGCGCTGCTTGAACGCGGCGATCTTAACATCATAGATGAACGTATCGCGGAGATCGAGAAAAAGTTCCGCTATCCCGTTTACATCTCTGCGTCGAGCTGCTCGTCCTCTATCGGCGCGAATATCGTGTACAATGCCGAGGAACTCAAAAAGGCTGCAAAGACCGCGTTCTCGCATCACGATACCGCTATAGTCGAGGAGGAGCTTCGCGGCAGGAACATAGATGTTGCTCTTATGGGGAATTTCTACGATATCGAGATAACGAAATTCGGCGAGCTGGTAAAGTCTCCCGGCATCAACAGCGGCGCGGCGTACACTGCCGAATATGTCATCGACCCAGAACTTACCGACGAGCAGAAGGAGCGGATGACGGATATAGCGAAAAAAGCGTTCCGTGTGCTGTGCTTCCGGGGATGCGCGAAAATGTCGTTCCGTATCAGCGGCGACAGGATAATGCTGCGCAGAGTTTCGACGATACCCGGGTTTGCGCCGCAAAGCTCGTTCATGATGCTCATGCGTGAGAGCGGTTATTCCTACGAATCCGCGATCGGAAAGATAGTCAGTCTTGCAACGGAACTCGATGCGTGACAGCGTGAAAATGAAACATGAAAGGATAAACGTTGATGATATCGGTTGATCTGAATATTACAAGCGTTATAAAGACCGATGAGGGCGAGGACAAGATCGAGTTTTTCACTGTCGGCACATACAAGAACACGAAAAACGGCTACTGCGTGAGTTATGAGGAGACCGGTGATATCGGCTATGAGAACAACCGCGTTATAATAACCGCGGACGGTGATTCCGTGACGATAGAGCGCAAAGGCGATGCCCCTTCGACAATGTGCATCGAGAAGAACATCAAGCACCACTGCATCTACGGTACCCCCTACGGCGATATAATGATGGGGATAAACACCTACGCGATTACAAACACTCTCGGAAAAGAAGGCGGCAGGCTGTATTTCAGATACAGCATTGACATAAACTCCGACTTTGTCTCGGAAAACGAAATGGATATCGACATCAGACCGTCCCTTGCGGCGGAAATATAACAGAAAAGGAAATCTTTCGTATGAAGGTGAATATGACGGAAAGAGCAAAGAATGAAGTTAAAGAGATAGTTATGAATGCGCTGGGACAGCTCACCGCGGAGGGAAAGCTCCCCGCCGAGCCGATACCCGCGTTTATGGTGGAGCAGCCCGCGGACAGCTCTCACGGTGATTTTTCGTGCAACGCCGCACTTGCTTCGTCAAAGGTGTTCCGCAAAAATCCACGCGAGACCGCATCTCTTATAGCGGAAACTGCGGTGCTTGACGGGACACTGTTCGAGAGGATAGAGGTAGCGGGTCCCGGATTTATCAACTTCTTCCTGAAACCCCTCTGGTTCGCGGAAACTGTCGGTTCCGTAATAAAGCAGGGAGCCGATTACGGAAAGACCGATATGGGGCAGGGAAAGCGTGTGCTGGTGGAATTTGTTTCCGCAAACCCCACGGGTCCCATGCACATAGGTAACGCGCGCGGCGGTGCTATCGGCGACTGCCTCGCTTCGGTGCTGGAGTATGCGGGATATTACGTCGAGAGAGAATTTTACATCAACGATGCCGGCAATCAGGTGAACAAGTTCGGACTGAGCCTTGACATACGTTATAAGCAGATATTCGGCAGTGACGAGGAAATGCCCGAGGACAGCTACCACGGACAGGATATCATCGACCATGCGAAGGCGTTTGCCGACAAGTACGGCGACAAGTACATGAATACTTCCGAGGAGGAGCGCAGGAAGGCACTTGTGGAGTATGCGCTCCCGCTCAACATAAAGGGTCTGGAAGAAGATCTGCTGAAATACCGCATAAAGTACGATACATGGTTCAAGGAAAGCTCTCTGCATGAAAGCGGCAAGGTCGCCGAAGTCGTGCAGATGCTGAAGGACAGGGGCGTTACCTACGAGAAGGAAGGCGCGGTATGGTTCAAAGCATCGGACTTCGGCGACGATCAGGACAGAGTTCTTGTCCGTGCCAACGGCGTTCCGACATATTTCGTACCGGATATCGCTTACCACTACAATAAGCTGGTGACACGCGGTTTTGACAAGGCGATAGATATTCTCGGCGCAGACCACCACGGCTATATCGCAAGAATGAAGGCTGCGCTCACCGCTCTCGGAGTTGACGCGAACAAGCTGGATATCGTGATAATGCAGATGGTGAGACTTGTGCGCGGCGGCGAGACCGTCAAGCTGTCGAAGCGTTCCGGCAAGGCCATCACTCTTGCAACGCTGCTCGACGAGATACCCATGGACGCGGCAAGGTTTTTCTTCAATCTCCGCAATCCCGATACCCACCTCGAATTCGACCTCGACCTCGCGATAGAGGAAAGCTCGAAGAACCCGGTGTTCTATGTGCAGTACGCACACGCGCGCATCTGCCGAATGCTGGGGAAATTTGCGGAAGAAGGCATCACCGCAGACGATGTTCCGGTAAGTGAGCTTTCTTACACCGATGAAGCGGAACTTGCGGTGATAAGACAGATAGCGGCACTGCCCGATACCGTCAACGAAGCCGCTAAGGAATACGACCCGTCGAAGATAACACGCTATGTATTTGAACTCG
>CAMHBE010000351.1 GCA_946183095.1 uncultured Clostridia bacterium
CCCCGGCGCTGTCATCGACGGGAACGGCATTGGCTGGCTTTCGTTCGGAGCAGGCAAGGCTGCCTCGGGCTCGGATCATATGCCCGGCTCGGCGCGAATAGTAAAGCTCGGCGACGATATGCTCTCCTTAGACGGCGATTTCACGGTGATACCCGCGCCGTACAATTTTGAGGCAAGCGAGCTGAACTATATCAACGGTACCTATATCTATACCTACTGCTCGGACTGGAACGACCACAGCAAAAAATGGGAGTATGACTGCGATGTTCCCGCAGGCTGCGGAATGGTGTATATGACAACGAAAACTCCCCTCGCCCCCGACAGCTGGGAGGTGAAGGGCGAGTGCTTCGTAAACCCCGGACTATCGGGCTTTGAGTACTCAAACAACCACACCCATCTGCATAAATACAGGGGGAAGTGGTATATGTTCTACCACACCCTGGCGCTCAAGCACGGTATGGGTATCAAGGGCGGCTACCGCAGTATGGGAGTTGATGAGGCAGAGGTCGATGAGGAGAGCGTCGCCATCGGAAAGGGCGGTGCTACACGAGAAGGTGTCAGGGCGGTCGGGAGCTTCCCGCCGTTCAGGGTGAATCTTGCAGCCGAGCTGAACGGAACTGCGGATATAGGCTACGACCTGACAGACCCTCATGCTCCGTCCGTTATAAGCAGGGGAGCGGGTGCGTGGTTCAGCGTCCGCGGAGTGGGCTTCACCGCCTCCGAAGACGGCGGGGACGCAGCGGGCACGGGCGGAAATGAGCCTGTTCTCGGGAGAACTGTCGGCTTCCATGCGAGCGTAAGGGGGACGGGAAGAATTGAAGTCCGACTTGATGAGCCGACAGGGGAGGTGCTGACGAGCATAGATTTCAGCAGCCCGAACGGGTATACCGACATACACAGCGACAAAGCCGCTGCTATAGGCGGTGTTCACGACCTGTATTTCGTTTTTTCGGATAAGGATATCGAAATGAAGTCGTGGGAGTTCATCGCCGATGAAGCTATACTGCCTCGTCCCTGATAAACGGCATGGCGCGGAGCCGAAACAGGGCGGTCAGCTTACGAAAAAGGTGCAGCGGTGCGAAAACTGCTGCACCTTCTTTTTTGCTATTGCAATCTGACGAAAAATATGGTATAATACGAACATCGAATGGTCACGGGTAACGTGCAGAAAAGGAGGAATTTTACGGTGTTTGAGCAGTTTAAAAAGTTTGTCGGTCTGAACGACGGGAACAATTACGATTCGGCAGAGGGATTTCTGGCTTCTGTCGGCGGCATGACTTTTCTGAACGGAATGTACAGGGTCTTTGCTCCGTCGGAAACGGGAAAATGGCAGAAGATAGTTGAAGAGGCGTTCCCTGCGTATAAAAACCAGATGAACGTATTTGCATTCGATTGGCTCGGAAGAGTATTTGCTTTAAGCAGGGAGAAGGATAAAGTCCTGCTGATGGAGCCGGGTACAGGTGAAGTGCTTGCTATACCTGCCGATATTGTGGAATTCCATGATGTTGAAATTGCCGAATATTCCGAGGATTCGCTTGCGTCAGAATTTTTTGATGAATGGTATGAAGCAAATCAGCACTATGTATTAAAGCATAATGAGTGTGCGGGATACAGAGTGCCATTGTTCCTGAACGGCGATGATAACATCGGCAACCTCGAAGTCAGCGACATGGAGGTCTACTGGGGAATAATGTCGCAGCTGATAAACGGCTGAGCACAGGCTGATACCGTTTGATATGCATGAAAGGACAGAACGGAAATGGATAATATAAAAAAAGCCGTGACAGCTGTCGCGGCGGCAGCCTGTGCCGCAGGCAGTATCCTGTCTGCTTCTGCGGGCGTCACGGGAGATATAAACAGCGACGGCACGATGGGCGACGCTCCCGACAGCTACCACGAGGCTTTGACGAATAACGGCGTCGAGCATATATGGCACCAGCTCACGGACGGCGACCACGGTGCTATCTCCGTAAGAGCGCATATGTACAACTTCCTCAGATATGCATTCAGAGCAACATAAGACCGATAACGGCGAACGCACAGCCTGTAAGCCGTGCAATCAATGAATACCGCATATAACAAAAACGGGAACAGCTCATTGAGTTGTTCCCGATATTTTTATTCTCAGTACAGAATATGCGATCCAATAGTCAGAAGAGCTCACTAAGCTCAGTCATCCAGTGTGTTCAAGAAATCCTGCACGATAGCGGCGCACTCTTCCGGCTTGTCCCCATACAGGAAATGGCTGCCGGGGAGATAGCGGATCTCGCAGTTCCCGAGCTTCTCAACAAACGGCTCAAGCTCTTTGCTGCGGTCTGTCTCGCTGCCGCTAAAGTCTTCAGAATTTTCTGCAATGAGATCTTCCTTGAATTCGCTTGCATCGAAGTACGCCTGCACTTCCTCAGCGGTGCGGAAGCCGTCGCGGAAAGACAGGTACATCTTCGGGACATCGTTCGGCGTGAGCGACTCCCACGCGGCGTTTTTGTTGATGTCAATATACTCGCCCTCGGAGTAAAATGCATCGGAAGCAAGCGTTGACACATACATGATGTCATAGGCACGCTGTTCGTCGGCAGAGAGCTTGGGGTCCTTCGGGACGAATGCGTGAAATGCCACATCTCCTACTCCAAGATTGGCAAGGTAGTAGAACATATCCTTACCGCCGCGATGCTGCGGATCCGTGATAGGCACAGGATAGGTTCCGTCAAGATTGGTCAGTGCCTCGATCTCGTCAGGGTATTTGCTCACCCAGTAGGAGGCGTACAGGCTGCCGAGGGAATGCGGCATGAGGACATACGGCTTTTCCACGCCGGCATTCT
>CAMHBE010000352.1 GCA_946183095.1 uncultured Clostridia bacterium
AGGCTGCCGCAAGTCCAGAGCGCGCAGCTCTGGTCCCGTCTGGAAAGACAGCGCGAACGCGCCGCTGCATCTACTTTATTGATACCGCATTGTTATTTATCACGCTCACGCCCACGGATTTGTGCTCTCGGGGGCGCGTATATCCACAAGGATGAACTGTTCCCAGAGATACCACTTGCCGTCCTTCGCCTTGCGCAGAGTGATGAAACGGGGGCTGTCTGCGCCTCCGGACGACAGGAGCACTTTTGCGTAGCCTTCGTTCTGATAGGTGTAGGGGTTCTCACTGACCGTGACTGTGTACGGAACAGACGGCTTGTAGTCGTTCACGGGTACTGCGCCCTTGAAGTAGGAGCGCGGAACATAGTCCTTGTCACGGAACCTGTCCCTGATGAACTGATGTTCCGCGGGATTTATCGTCCTCGGACCGCTCAGAAACTCGTACATCTTAGTTGAGAGCGCGGGATCCTGCGGATAGAAGCACAGCGCGAGCACGGTCATTGCGGCGGTGTCGGCAGGCGAAGAAAGCTGTGCCTGCGGAAGTGCGCAGAACTGCTCGAATGTGTCCGGCAGGTTCGCGAATACCACATCTGTTGAGCGGTTGCCCGAAGGCATTACCGATGCGGCAGCCTTGCCTATGTTGTCAAAAAGTCCCATGGTTTATCCTCCTTATTTTGCGGGTGCATTTTCCCTGACGTGTACATCTATCTGCTGATACGGTATCTCGATGTTGTCCTCGATGAATGCCGCACGCACATATTCGATAATGTCAAAGTAAACGTCCCAGTAGTCCGAAGTTGCACACCACACTCTGACCGTGATATCTATGCTGCTAGCGGAGTGTGCGCTCATCCTGACGAAAGGCTTGTGCTTCTCGTCGGTGTATATCTTGCCGCATTTCGCGATAGCCCTGTTGATAGCCTCGACCGCTCGGCGGTAATCGTCGTCGTAGGAGATCGAGAACACATGATCCACGCGGCGTTCGTCCGCTTCGGTGACATTCACTATAACGTTGATCGACGCGTTGCCGTTGGGGATGAAGATAGCCCTGTTGTCGAGAGTTCGCAGCTTCGTGTAGAGGATGTTGATGCTCTCGACGGTACCTTCCACGCCGCTGACTGTTATGTAGCTGCCTACTTTGAAAGGCTTGAAAAACAGTATAAGGAATCCGCCGGCGACATTCGACAAGCTGTTCTGGAGCGCAAGGCTTATCGCTACTCCCGCGGTGCCTATCACGGTGATTATGGAAGTTGTGGGAACTCCCAGCAAAGTGAGCACGACTGTTATAAGCAGCACATACAGCACTATCTTGACCACCGATCTGAGGAAGTGGTTCACTGTGAGGTCGAGCTTTGAACGGTCGAGCGCTTTTGACATGAGCTTTACCACCAGCTTCGACAGGAAAATGCCCACGATCAGCAGTATTATGGCAAAAACTATCGTTGGGAGCTGCCTCAGAAAGCCCTCCCATATATCGGCAAGCAGCTTATTCAGTCCGGTTACGTTCTCAACGAGCTGTTCTCCGAGCGTATTGCTTATCACTTCCGAGATCTCGGGGTTCTCGGCGGCAGTTTCCGCGGCAGTGGTCTCCGCAGCCGCAATCAGGATATCCGGCATCTTGTCTCTCTCCTTGTGATCTGTCATATATTTTATTATAAAGTATTGCGGGCTCAAAGTCAATAGCCCTGCAAAAAAATACCGGCAGCTCCGAAGAACCGCCGGTACCGTATGGTGGTCAGTTGTAAGCCGGGAATTAAACCACGCCCTGAGCCTTCATAGCTTCTGCGACCTTGAGGAAGCCTGCGATGTTCGCACCTGCTACGAGGTCATCACCGAGACCGTACTCGTTTGCAGCCTTAACGGATGCAGCGAAGATGTTCTTCATGATGCCCTTGAGCTTCTCGTCAACTTCTTCTGCTGTCCAGTTGTAACGCATGGAGTTCTGGGACATTTCGAGACCGGAAACAGCAACGCCGCCTGCATTAACAGCCTTGGAAGGAGCAACTATGACCTTGTTCTCCTTCAGATATGCGATAGCTTCGTTGGTAGTAGGCATATTGGATACCTCAACGTAGTACTTCACGCCGTTTGCAACGATCTTCTTAGCCTCGTCGATGTTGACTTCGTTCTGTGTAGCGCAGGGCATGATGATGTCAGCCTTAACGCCCCAAGGCTTCTCGCCTGCGTGGAACTCAGCGCCGAACTTGTCTGCATAGTCCTGAGCTCTGTTGCGGCACGATGCACGCATTTCGAGCATATAAGCAATCTTTTCGGGAGTGCTGATGCCGTCCTTGTCATATACATAACCGTCGGGGCCGGAGATAGTAACTACCTTGCCGCCGAGCTCTGTTACCTTGAGTGCAACGCCCCATGCAACGTTACCGAAGCCGGAGATAGCAACTGTCTTGCCCTTGATGTCGTCGCCGAAGTGCTTGAGCATCTCAACGGTGTAGTAGGTAGCGCCGTAACCGGTAGCTTCGGGTCTGATGAGGGAGCCGCCGTACTGGATGCCCTTACCTGTGAGAACGCCGGAGAACTCGTTCTTCAGTCTCTTGTACTGACCGAAGAGATAGCCTATCTCACGTCCGCCTACGCCGATATCACCTGCGGGAACGTCGAGGTTCGGACCGATGTGTCTGTAAAGCTCACTCATGAAGCTCTGGCAGAAACGCATAACTTCCGCGTCGGACTTGCCCTGCGGGTCGAAGTCGGAACCGCCCTTGCCGCCGCCCATGGGAAGGGATGTAAGGCTGTTCTTGAAGATCTGCTCGAAGCCGAGGAACTTGATGATACCGATATATACGTTGGGAGCGAA
>CAMHBE010000353.1 GCA_946183095.1 uncultured Clostridia bacterium
TGCTTCTTGTATGTCTGTTTCATTTCGGAAACTTTGTCTATATTATCATCTTCAATGACCTGCATCATCTTGTACGGAGTGCGCTTAGTGCCGAGGATAGTTCCGCCTCTCGTAAGTATTCCCGCAAAGTCGATAGGCGACATTTTCTCGCAGTCGTCGTGTATAAGCCCGTAATACCCGTTATGGATGCCTATTATATCGACTTTATCTTCACCGAAAAGCTGATAGCAGCCCTTTGCGGCACCTCTGATAGTTGCGTTCAGTCCGGGGCAGTCTCCCCCGCTTGTAAGTATTCCTACTCTGAGTTTTGCCATGATGAACATTCCCCTTTTTAGTAATATCATGTTTGCCGTGCAGTTTTGCAGGTAACATCTGTATATTATTATACTCAATATTTCCGAAAAAGTCAATACATCTTGTCAATATTTTTGTGCAATATGACGGCTTCGGAGCGCCCCGGATAAGCGGTATGAGTTTTTGAGCCGCTCTGATGTCATAAGTCACCGAACCCTCTCATAGAATTGACAAGAAAGATTTTTTGAAAAGAAAGGAACGGTACGACCGATGAACAAGTATTTTCCGGAAGGAGAACTTGGAAGATGCCCCGCCGATATAGCCGAGGCTGAAGAATATATGAACAACGGCATTATCGCCGAAGCCGTTTGCTACCTCTGTACGGGCGAGCACGACCTTATGGTGGACATGGGATTCATGAAAGGCAGGATCCCGCGCAGAGAAGGCGCTTTGGGTATCGACGACGGAACCACCCGTGATATTGCTCTCATTTCCAGAGTGAACAAGCCTGTATCATTCATCATAACCGGCATTGACGGAGATACCGCGTCGCTCTCCCGTAAGCTGGCACAGCGTGAGTGCATGGTAAACTATATCTCGAAGCTGAAATGCGGTGATATAATCGACGCAAAGGTCACGCACATGGAACAGTTCGGCGCATTCGTGGATATCGGCTGCGGGATTCCGTCACTGATACCGATAGACCTTATCTCCGTGTCGAGGATATCTCACCCGTCGGACAGGTTCACCGTCGGACAGAACATCAAAGCTGTGGTAAAGACGATAGATGACGGAAAGATAACGCTTTCTCACAAGGAGCTGCTCGGTACATGGATGCAGAACGCGGAGCATTTCGGCATAGGCGAGACAGTGACCGGTATAGTACGCTCGATAGAGAGCTACGGGATATTCGTTGAACTTCGCCCGAACCTTGCGGGACTTGCCGAACTCAAACCCGATATTCAGGTAGGCAGCAAGGTGAGCGTGTACATAAAGGCTATGATACCGGACAAAATGAAGATAAAGCTGATAATCGTGGACGCTTTCGCCGGTGATAAAACGGAAAAGCCTGCCGAGCCGGAATACTATATAACGTCGGGAAGTCTTGAAAGCTGGAGATACTCGACCGACTGCTCGGATAAGGTCATCATGACCGATTTCTGTCGACATCCATGATCTTCTTCCGGTACTCATACGCCGCCTGCTCGAACTTGTTGTCGCCGAAAGTGTAATATACCCTGTCTTTTATCTCATCCGGAAGATACTGCTGCTTGACATAATGGTTCGGGTAATCGTGCGGGTACAGGTAATGCTGACCCTTTACTTCTGCACCCTCGCCGTCGCAGTGAACGTTTTGCAGATGTCTCGGAAAATCTCCGGTGTTTCCGCGCTCCACATCCTGCATCGCCATATTTATCGCGTTGTATGCGCTGTTGGATTTTGGGGCGGTCGCAAGCAGCACCACAGCATCCGCGAGGGGGATACGCGCTTCCGGGAAACCGAGCTGCAATGCGCTGTCAACGCAGGCTTTCACTATCGGTATAGCGTTCGGGAAAGCAAGCCCCACGTCCTCACAGGCGATGACCAGCAGTCTTCGGCAGATAGAAGCCATATCATCCGCAGCGATAAGTCTTGCAAGATAGTGCAGTGCGGCATTCTCGTCTGAACCCCGTATCGACTTCTGGAACGCGGAAAGTATGTCGTAGTGCTGATCTCCTCCCCGGTCGTATTTCATGGCGCTCTTTTGTGTCAACTGTTTTGCGAGGCCGAGATCTATGTGGGAGTTGTTTGCCGCAAGCAGACAAAGTTCAACGGTATTCACACCTTTGCGGACATCTCCCCCGCATCCCAGTGCGATATGCTCGAAAGCGTCGTCGTCGAATGTGAAGTTAAGGTCGTTCTCCTCACAAGCAATGCGAAACGCTCTTTTCAGCGCGGGCAGGATATCGTCCTTTTCCACCGGCTTGAACTCAAAAACCGTGGAGCGCGACAGTATGGCGTTGTAAACGTAGAAATACGGGTTTTCCGTAGTTGACGCGATCAGTGTGATATCGCCGTTTTCGATGTATTCAAGAAGGCTCTGCTGCTGCTTTTTGTTGAGATACTGTATCTCGTCGAGGTAAAGCAGGATGCCTTTTTCCTTGTTGTAGCCGAATGTCCCGCGGGAAGCGATGATATCTTTTATATCCGCAGTCGAGCATGATGTACCGTTAAGTTTATACAGCGTCATTTCCGTGGAATCGGCTATGATGTTGGCAACAGTTGTCTTGCCGATACCCGATGAGCCGTAGAATATCATATTCGGTATCTTCCCGCTCTCGATTATGTTGCGCAGCGGTCTGCCCTGCCCCAAAATGTGTTTCTGACCGACTACCTCGTCAAGTGTTTTCGGTCGTATGCTGTCTGCTAAAGGCATAGCTCTCTCCTTAAAATAAATGCCGTACATATATCTGTACGGCATAGATCATTATATTCGTTTATATATTGTCTCCGCCTTTTA
>CAMHBE010000354.1 GCA_946183095.1 uncultured Clostridia bacterium
ATTTATTGAACATCGACCGCGCAGCCGCGTTTCAGCCTGCCGGTCACGAAGTCGAGCTCACGATAGTAGCAGTTGTTCGGTACGCCGTCTGTGCTCGTGTGGCAGATACCGCCCTTGTCGGGAGTTGCAACGAACACCAGCGAGTTCTGTTCGCAGTTCACGAAGATCCGGTGCAGCGTGAATGTATTGCCGCTCTCCGCACCCTTGAACCAGAGCTCGCTGCGTGAGGTGCTCCAAAGCACCACTTTGCGGCGCTTTATCGACTCATTAAGGGCAGTTTCGTTGACATAGGCGATAAGTATCACCTCTTTGGTGTTCATGTTCTGCACCGCAACGGGTATCACTTTATTCGCGGGGTCTATTTTCGCTATTTTGTCAAAATCGAGCATCAGCTCATCAGTCTCTTCGATCAGGCTCATAGGATGTGCTCCTCTCTTATGCTGTGGTACTGCGGGCACCGCCCGCACCTGCAAGGGGTCTCATGTCGCCCCCTTGACCCCGGCACAAGCGTACCGCTTGACCAGATCATTATATGCGGACAGGTATTCTCTTTTCTTTAAGATGCTGCTTGACCTGTCCCACGGTAAGTTCACGGAAGTGGAACAGCGATGCCGCAAGTGCCGCGCTTGCCGCAGTCTTCTCGAACACCTCGGAAAAGTCGGTGAGCTTGCCGCAGCCGCCGCTTGCAATTACGGGGATCTTTACACGGCTGCACACGAAGTTCAGCATCTCTATGTCGAATCCGGCTTTAGTGCCGTCGGTATCTATCGAGTTCAAGCAGATCTCCCCTGCCCCGCGTTCCTCGATCTCCTTTACCCAGTCTCCGAGGTCGAGCCCCATATCCACGCGCCCGCCGTTGATGAATACGCTGTAGCCGCCTTTGTCATTACGCTTTGCGTCGATACCTACCACCACGCACTGACTGCCGAATATCTCCGCCGCGTCGCTTATCAGCTTCGGATCTTTCACAGCCTGCGAGTTCACCGAAACTTTGTCGGCTCCCGCACGCAGAGTGTCGCGGAAATCCTCGACCGAGCCGATGCCGCCGCCCACGCAGAGCGGTACGAACACTTTCTTCGCCGTTTCGCGCACCACGTCGAGTATCACTCCGCGCCCCTCATGGGAGGCTGTTATATCGTAGAAAACTATCTCGTCAGCGCCTTGCTTGTTGTACTCATAGGCGCACTCCACCGGGTCGCCGACGTCCTTTATTCCTTCAAAGTTGACACCCTTCACGACCTTGCCGTTGCGCACGTCGAGACAGGGGATTATACGTTTGGCTAACATTCCTTCACTCCGTTCGGGTTCATTCGTCTTTTGCGTATCTCGGATCTATAAGCGGCTTTCCGTCCTTATCCACAAGGACCGTCAGACCTCCAACGTTTGTCCAGTGCGCAAGCAGATACTGAACGCCGGTCTGTTTATCGACGATCACTCTTGCGCCTTCCATAACGCCTTTTTTTTCGGTAAATTCAAATCTGTTTTCCATTTTTAATACCTGCCTTCAGTTATTCCGCTGCAACGCTTATCGCTTCTTTCAGATCGAGCGTGCCGCTGTATATGGACTTCCCGCAGATAGCGCCGTATAATTGCAGTTCCCGACACTTCCGGATATCGTCGATGTTCTTCACACCGCCGCTTGCGATGATGTTTGCGCTGCAGGCTCTGTTTATCTCGTCAAGCTGCTCCGCATTCACGCCGCCGAGCGTTCCGTCTTTGGAAATGTCTGTGAAGATGATGTACTTCACACCTATATCGGACATTGCCTTTGCAAGGTCGGTGAAGCGCACGTCCGATGTTTCGAGCCAGCCCTCGGTAGCGACCATCCCGTTTTTCGCGTCGATACCGACTGCGATATGCTCACCGTACTCCTTTACAAGTGTTCTGACAAGCTCCGGATCCTTGACAGCCGCGGAACCGATTATCACGCGCTCCACACCGCCCGAAAGATACATTTCCGCAGCTTCGGGAGTGCGTATGCCGCCGCCTACTTCGACTTTGAGATGCGTATTTTTTGCAACATCAAGAAATATATCCTTATTGGTCTGTGCGGCATCTTTCGCGCCGTCAAGATCGACCATGTGTATCCACTGCGCTCCGCACTTCTCGAACATCCTCGCAGTGTCCATGTAGCTGTCCGCAACCTTGTGAGCCGTGCCGTAGTCACCTTTCACGAGGCGAACGCAGTTTCCGTCTTTTATGTCTATCGCGGGTAGAATTATCATCTGTATCTCCTTATCCGAGCGCCTGAAAATTACGAAGTATGGAAAGGCCCGCTTCACCGCTCTTTTCCGGGTGGAACTGGCAGCCGTAAACATTGCCGGAGAACACACAGGCAGGAACGTTTCCGCCGTAATCGGTGTATGCCGCGACGTACTCACTGCCGCACACAGCAGCGTAGGAATGCACAAAATAGACGTAAGGCTCGTCACCAAGCCCGTCGAGTATCGCGCATCTCTCATTGTAAATAAGGCGGTTCCAGCCTATCTGCGGTATCAGCAGACCGGGCGGTGTCATTAGCTCCACTGTTCCCGGTATCAGCCCGAGACCGTCCGTTTCCCCGAACTCACAGCTCTTGTCGAACAGCATCTGCATACCAAGGCAGATACCAAGCAGCGGCTTTTTCTTCGTCTGCTCCTTTATCGCGGGGATAAGTCCTGTCCCGCCGAGCGCTTTCATCGCGTCCGGAAAAGCTCCCACCCCCGGGAGTATTATCCTGTCGGCTTCTTCAAGAACAGCCGCGTCCTTTGTGACAACGCTGTCACAGCCAATATGGTCGAGCGCGTTCTTTA
>CAMHBE010000355.1 GCA_946183095.1 uncultured Clostridia bacterium
GTGCCCGCAGCCCTTTTATATCCATTCCGCCGGACTTGTTTTTCTTTGCAAACAGCACTGAAATGCCCCCTTTTGCGTCAGTAACGTCATTTTGGTAATATTATTGTATCACAGCCCGTCTCCCGTGTCAAGGTTTTGTGCATACATACAATTGACATTGCGGCTCCAAAAGTGTAAAATATTTACTGTATGAGTATGTGTTTCAGAAGGATAGTATGCACAGTGCTGCAATGCACATGGGGGATCCTGCAAACGTTTGTGGGCGGTGTGATGTTCCTTGTGCTGATAAGACGCAGACACTTCATATACCGCTGCTGCGTGGTGACAGAGTGGAAGCGTCCGCAGAGCGCGTCGGTGGGACTTTTCGTGTTTCTGTCGGAGCCGCTTTCCGGGCAGTTCCGCGACGAGGTGCTCGTTCACGAGTACGGACATACCGTGCAGTCGCTCATCCTCGGAGTCCTGTACCCGCTCGTCATCAGCCTTCCGTCGGCGGCATGGTGCATGATACCGCGCTTTGAGCGGTTCCGCAGAGAAAGGGGCATCTCATACTACAGCTTCTATCCGGAACGCTGGGCGAATGCGCTCGGCGGAAAAGTTACCGGAACAAGACCGGAGCTTCTGAACTGAATAATAATGATATGACCACAGTCTGTTAAAAATTTTTATGTGGTTCTGACATCATTTCGGTGCAGCGTCAGGCAATGCAGAAAGCATTGATAGGGGTTATCAAAAGCGTGCAGTACGCACGCATATAAATTGCCCCGCAAGGACAAGCGCGAATGCGCCGCTGCACCAGCTTTATAGAAAGGCTGATAACTATTTTACTTGGTAAAGCGGTACCGCAGTGCGACACCGCCGCGCCGAGGAGGTAATCATGATAAAAGAGATAAACCGCTGCATGGGCTGTATGAACGAAAAGCTGTACAGCGGAAAATGTGAGGTCTGCGGATATGAGGACAGACCGAACCCGGAAGGGTGTCTGGCGCCGGGAACTCTGCTTGCGGAAAAGTATGTTGTCGGAAAGCTGATATCCCGTATCGGAGAGGGAAACGTGTACATCGCCTTTGACCTTGCGAACAGCAGCACCGTCGAAGTGAAGGAGTTCATGCCTTCAACGCTTTGCAGACGCGCCGATGACGGTGAAACGGTGGAGGTGCTGGACGGGGCGCTGCCTCTGTTCAAATCCTACCTTTCCGACTACGCCGAACTCAACAAGATACTCATAGATAATGCAGATATCGGCGGCATCGAGACTACAAAGGAGATCTTCGCCGCGAACGTTACGGGATATGTGGTGACAGATCACGTTGAAGCCGCATCGCTCTCGCAGTATCTCGAAGCGGTCGGAGGTAGAAAGACGTGGGAGGAGACAGCGGAGATATTCCGCCCGCTGTTCGGTGCTCTGGAGCAGCTCCATTCCCGCGATATCATCCACCGCGGCGTAAGCCCCGAGACTGTGGTGGTAACAAAGGACAGACGGCTGCTGCTGACATCAATGGAGATATCCGCGGCAAGGTCGTCGGATTCGCAGATACCCTGTGACCTTTACCCCGGATTTACCGCTCCCGAGCAGTACGATCTTTCGGAAAAGCAGGGGAGCTGGACGGATGTTTACGGGCTGTGCGCGGTGCTGTACCGCACTCTGACGGGTGTTGTACCGCAGTCCGCAGACGAGCGCAGGACGGATGACAGGCTTGCAGACCCTTACGCGATAGTGCCCGGGATACCGTCGCAGGTGTCGGATGCTATAATAGAGGGTATGATGGTCGATCCCACAAGGAGGATACATACCGTGAGCGAGCTGCTGAAAAAGCTGTTTGCCGTACCCGCTGTGACCGCAGAAGCACCGGCGGTGAAGGAGCCTGCGCCGGACGGTCCCGTTTCGCCGAGAGTATCGGTGAAGTTCGACCCGGAGGAGCGCCTGTCCGAAACGAAGAAGCCGGTCAGAAGCTCCGCCAAGAAGCATAAAAAGAAACAAGGCACCAACATCGGGACTGCCGCCGGACTTATCATTTTCTTTGCAATGGTCGCGGCGCTGGTCATCGCAATAATCTACTTCTCCGAACAGGCGAGGAACGCCGCGATACCCGAAACTACCGGAACGTCATCCGCGACGACAGCCGCACCCGTCACGGTGCCTATCACCGAGGAACCCGCCGCAACGACGGAAACAAAGCCCGTGCAGACACAGCCCGCAGGTGATAAGCTGATGCTGCCTGATTTCGTCAACCGTTTCTACAATTCCTCTTTCGAGAACCGCTATTCGATGCTGCATTTCGAGGTCGAGTACGAATATACGGACGAGTTCGCCGAAAATGTGATAATGGAGCAGGACATCCCTTCCGGTACGCAGGTGACATCCGGTACCGTGGTGAAGCTGAAAGTCAGCAAGGGTCCCGCTTATACATACCTGCCCGACTGCATCGGCAAGAAGCTGAGCGATTTCACCGCCGAACTGCAAAAACTCGGCATACGTTTCGAGACGGAAGCCGAGGAGACCGATGAGGTCAAGGCAGGATATGTCATCAGATGCAGCAAGGAGGCGGGCGCACAGGTCTATATCTCCGAAAACGAGATAATAACCGTGTACTATGCCGTAAAGCCGACAGTCACGACAACGCCGGAAACGGAACCGCCCGAGACTACCACAAAGAAGACAAAACGCACAAAGGAAACGACCGTTCCGCCGGAAGATACAGGGATATCGGCGGACGACACGGATATCATCCCCGAGGACTGACAATATGGATCTCAAAGAACTCAGAGACAGGATAGACGAGATAGAC
>CAMHBE010000356.1 GCA_946183095.1 uncultured Clostridia bacterium
AGCGGAACAAGCTCCGCCGGGGAAGAGCAGACCGAGCCGCCGGAGGAAGAAGAAAGCTCCGGCAGCGTACCGTTGATACCTCAGGATCCCAACGACGCAACGGCGATAGTTCCCGACCTCGCGGAGATAACGACTGAGAGAAGCTCGGATACGGAGCCGCAGGAAGATACCCTGACTTCTCCCGCATCTTCCGCGACAACTGCCGCGCCCGCAGTGAGCAGCGTCACGACGACGAGTGCGCTGCCCGCGACTTATGCGGACACAGCGACTTCCGGTTACGTCCTTTCGTCTGAACCCCCGCCGGTCACGGCAGGCACATCAAGGACTGCGGCATCTTCCACGGCCGCATCGACCGCTTCACCGGCGGCGACGACAACGACGGTCACAACGTCCCGGACGACAGCAAAGACCACCGCGCCGAAGGGGACCACCACCTCCAAGACCGTATTCTATAACGTGGGCGGGGGAACATTCTCCGAGGACGACAGCATATACCTCACTATGTTCAGGCTCGTGAACAATGCCCGCCGTGAAGCGGGTCTGAAAGACCTGTGGTATTCCGCCCGTGTTCATGATGTGTGCAGAGTAAGAACGCAGGAGCTGACATCATACTATTCCCATAACCGCCCCGACGGCTCAAAGTTCAGCACCGCGTTCAAGGATGAGGGCATTACCTATACAAAGTGCGGCGAGAATATCGCATACGGCAGGAATATGTTCAAAACGCCCGAAGAAGTCTTTCAGGCATGGATGGATTCCGAGACCCACCGCGAGAACATACTCGACGAGAGCTTTGAATGCTGCGCTTTCGGACTCAGCGTGCTTACTGTGGGAAAGGACACATACTACTACTGGTCGCAGGAATTTGCAAAATTCTGACGTTCGGGAGCAAAGTGCTTGACAAATCCGAATAAATGTGCTATAATCAATGAACCGCGCGGGAAGTGCAGCTGCTTCTGACCGCAAGGATAATAAAGGAAAGAACCGACATCGAAACGCTGCGGCTTTGAGATGAAAGGCACAGATATGATAAATTTGCGCCTTTGTCCGTTTTGCGGATATCGGCGCATTTCCGTTAAAGAAAGGAAATAACGATATGAAGAAGAAAACAGCGATGATCTCCGCTTTGCTTACAGCCGCAATGCTCGTGACTGCGGGCTGCTCCGGCGGAGCACAGACAACAACGACAACTGCAACAGCCGCACCTGTACAGACCGATGCGGCAACAGACGCGTCGGGCGAGGACGTCGAAGCTCCCGAGAGCGACGAGCCGGAGCAGCCCTCCGACGGTACCGAACAGGTGATAGACGCTGAATCCGGCGAGACAGTGTCCGAGGAACCCGAGCCCGATACGGTGCTTGACGAGACACCCGATAAGATACGCATAGCGGCACTCAAAGGACCTACAGCTATGGGAATGGTACAGCTCATCGACAACAGCATGAACGATGAAGCGAGCCTTTATACCTGC
Organism: uncultured Clostridia bacterium; assembly: GCA_946183095.1. Classification (GTDB taxonomy): domain Bacteria; phylum Bacillota; class Clostridia; order Oscillospirales; family Ruminococcaceae; genus Ruminiclostridium_E. The sequence goes on from CAMHBE010000356.1 coordinate 1,472, forward strand.
AGCATCTACGCCGCTCCCGACGAGCTCACACCTCTCATCATACAGGGAAATGTGGATGTAGCCTGCATCCCCGCGAACCTCGCGTCCGTGCTCTACAACAAGACAGAGGGCGCTGTAGAAGTTATCGGCATCAACACCCTCGGCGTGCTGTATATCGTTGAAAACGGCACCGAGAACATCAACTCGACAGCCGACCTCAAAGGAAAGACTATCTACGCCAGCGGTCAGGGCTCCACACCCGAATATGCTCTGAAATACCTGCTGAAACAGAACGGCATAGACCCCGAGACAGATGTTACTATCGAGTGGAAGTCCGAGCACGCCGAGTGCCTCACCGCGATAACCAATGAAGAAGGCGGCATAGCAATGCTCCCGCAGCCCTTCGTTACCACTGCGATGATGAAGACCGAAGGCATCAGAGTCGCTCTCGACCTGACGAAAGAGTGGGAAGCTCTCGACAACGGCAGCGCTATGCTCACAGGCGTTACAGTCGCAAGAAAAGAGTTCATCGAAACGTACCCCGATGCTCTCCGCCAGTTTCTTGAGGATTACAAGGCATCCGTTGACTTCGTTACATCCGACACCGACGGTGCGGCAGCCCTCATAGGCAAGGAAGAAATAAACATCATCCCCGAAGGCGTTGCGAAGAAGGCTCTCCCCGCCTGCAACATCGTGCTCATCACAGGCAGTGAGATGAAGGATAAGCTCTCCGGATATCTGAATGTCCTTGCTGATGCCGATGCAAAGGCAGTCGGCGGCAAGATGCCCGCGGACGACTTCTACTATGTAGGCTGATAATACAGCGGATAACAGCCCTGTTTGTGCGGTATTACCGTCAGACGGGGCTGTTTTATCGAAAAAATATGTGAAAATTTCAGGAAATTCTTGATTTTATGACCGGAATATGATATAATAATTGTTATATGATACACTCCTTACAGCAAGAGAGGAACACATAATGCGCAAAAACATCGGATCATTTCTGTTTGTAGTTATAGCCGTTGTCGTTTCGGCTATCTATCTTACTATATCCATAATCATATGTATCTCGGTGAGAACGCAAAGGCAATGAGCGCGATATTCACGACCAAATTGCAGGACCAGCTCGTGATGCTCGAATCACAGACCAGATATTTCGCCGATACCGATCTTTCCAACTATAACGTCATGAAAGAAACGATAATGTCTACCAAAGGCATCGGGGATTTCAAGAACATAGGTGTTGCAAACGCCACGGGAGCCACTATAAACTACAACGGCAGATCTTCCGGAAATATCATGCTCACCGATTATTTCAAGGGTGCAATGACCGGG
>CAMHBE010000357.1 GCA_946183095.1 uncultured Clostridia bacterium
ATTGTCATAGTTTTTCAGGTAATTTATTGCGCGATCGCATTCCTTGCGTATAGGATCGACTGTATCGGCGGAGCGAGCCTTCTGAACGCTCTCTTTCCTTGCAGCGGACGTACATTCCGTTGAGCAGTATTTGACGGTACTTTTTGCAGTTGCGAACATCTTGTCGCAAATCGCACAGCGCTTGACATATATCTGATTTTCCTTGAATCCGCGAAACAGGTCTGCAATAAAGTATTCAAGCGTATCATCACAGACGGTATAACCGATGTCGCCGTTTATGTAGCTCCTTGCGGAATAACGCGCGTTTTTGGCAGTTTTATCGACAGCAACGAAAGCCGCAGTCAGACGGTCGATATTCGCGGTGATCTCTGTTTCCCATTTCTTGCGCTTTTTCTCAATGTTCAGCGGCAGCGTCAGACTGCTGACGAACTTTGTGAGCGTAAACTTACCGTTCCCAAAGTCAGCGTCAGCGCTGTCAAAGTCCTCAAACGCCCGTCTGATAATATATTGAAGGAATATGTTTGATGTTCCCGACAGCTTTTCCAGTTTCTCGGCGGCAGCCTTTCGCTCTTTCCTGCCATTTGTCAGACTTCGGCACATCTCTCTTATTGCATTTTTGAGATCGTCAATGTTATCACCAAGCTGATAAAGCTGCGTGACAATATCCTTAATATCATATTCTCTGAAATCCGGCACATCAGTATCCTTTACGATACTGATGTGCATTTTCATTTGCAGATAGTTACAATAATAACCGAAATAAATCATATCATTCTCCAAAATAAACCAATTTAACCGAAGCGACAAAAGTTTTTTCAATGTCCGATTAGCTCCATTATACACTATTTATGCGGGTTTGTCAATATCCGTAAATCGGTCAAAAAGCCAAATTCGATAAATATGGTAGGTACGATTTTTTTGTGGTATAATTTAGCAAAACGCGAGCGTCCAGAGCTCACGGAAAAAGAAAGGGGAAGAAATTATGAAGAGAATTTTAACCATCAAGCAGGCGGCACAGCTCATCGAGGGACTTACGGAGTACCGCATAAGGCAAATGTGTAAAAGCGGACAGCTCAGGTGCTTCAGAGCAGGCAACAAGTACCTCATTGCCGAAGAGGACTTGTACGAAACGGTATTCGGCAGGAGAACGGGAGAGGAGGACAAGATATGACAGACAGGAAGTGGCAGGCACCGCAGGCATTGAAAGAGGAGAGATCCTCTTTCAAGCCTTATCCGACAATGGATCTGCCGGAGATATTGCGGGAAATGGTGAATTCGGTATCCGTAACGACCTCAACGGACAAGTCAATGGCGGCAACGGCGGTATTATCCGCAATGTCGCACTGCTTTTCGGGAATGTACCGAATGTACGGGAAACAAGACCACAGCGAACCGATAAATCTGTACACGCTGATACTTGCAAGCCCGGCAGAGCGAAAATCTCCGGTAATGCGCTTCATCAAGAAACCGTTTATCGAGTTTGCGCGGGAGTTCAACGACAGCCACAAGCTGCAGATATTCACCTCACAGGAGCAGGCGGCAAAGCTGAAAGCCGAGATAGCGGAATTGCAGACAAAGGGAGCGTCGCCGGACGAGATCGCGTTCAAGCGAGCCGAGCTTGACAGTATGGAAGTCGAGCAGTTCCGGCGGGTATGTGTAGATGATGTAACGCCGGAAGCACTCGTCAAGCTGATAAACGACAACGAAACGATACTGATGATGTCGGACGAAGCCGGAGTATTCAAGAATTTCGGCGGACGGTACAACAACGGAGTTGCAAACCTCGACCTGCTTCTCAAATGCTGGGGCGGCGAGAGTTATCAGAAAGACCGCTGTCACGGAGAGCCGGTATATCTCGACAGACCGTACTTGTCGGTATGCTTGTGCGGACAGCCGTACATTCTTACCGAGCTAATGGAAAACCGCGCGTTCGTGTCGAGCGGTATGCTTGCAAGGTTTATTTACTGCTTCCCGCGCTCGTTCATCGGTATGCGGGATTACAACGCAGCTGCCGTAAAACCGGAATTTACGGCAGCTTACGACAGGCTCGTAAAAGACGCGCTCGCAGTCAAGTACAACAGGAAAAAGAGCGAACCGGAAATACCGTTATACTTCGATGATGAAGCGCGGGCGGAATTTGCCAAATACTACAACAAAAGCATTGAGCCCTCGCTGCTGACGGACTTTGCGGACTGCCCGGATTGGGGCGGCAAGTTTCACGGACTTATCCTCCGCTTGTGCGGATTGCTGCACTGTATCAAGTGCATTGTCGGCGGCAGATCACCGCAGAGCGAACGGGTGACGCTGATAACACTTATGGAAGCTATCGAGCTTGCGGAGTATTACAAGCAGCAGGCGATCTACGCCTACGGAATGAACACCACAGGAGCGGTCGCGGACACCGCAGAATATGTGCTGAACAAGCTGAAAACTAAGAAGATAACCCGTATCAGCAGCCGCGAGCTCCTCCGCTCGTGCAGACGTTTCAAGAAAGTCGCAGAGCTTGAAGAACCAATGGAATTGCTGATCGACAGAGGGTACGCTGTAGCCTACGAGGAAAGCGGAACGCTCTGGTACGAGGTCAATCCGATGATATGACGGGAGGGGTGCTATGATTAAAAGGACGATAAGCGGTCAGATCGACAAGGGTGACATCAACCACAACAACCGGAAATTCATTGCTTCAAATGTCGATAAATACCGCGTCAAAGACAACATTACAATCGTAAAAGACGACATCCGGGATGTGTA
>CAMHBE010000358.1 GCA_946183095.1 uncultured Clostridia bacterium
ATTTCTTGACATTTAATTCACCTCCGTATTTGTCGGGTCAACCTCTATGGTGCCCATTTTGGGTTTTGGCGGATTGTGCCGTATATCGGTCATAAGGCGGTCGATAATGTCATCGGAAACTCTGTGCGAAATATCGAGCGGTCTTGCTTGTGTGAACCACTCCTCACCCGTCCAGGTACCCTCTATCCCACGAAATGCGGACGTATGCTTGAACGCGGGAGTTCCGAAGATCTTCTTGTTTATTGCAAGCTCCTGCTGTACCTGCTCCGCTAAATCTTTAAGCTCCTGCGGTTCGTCATCGTCCTCGGGCGGGAAGTAGAAACTTTGACTGTCGGCGCTTTTCTCGGTATTGTCATTTTCGGGTTTTCGTGGTATAATAATCTCATCATTTTTGGTGACTGCTTTACCGATAAAATTGTCGAGGTCGAAGATCAAAACACGCTTGACGCTGTTATCGCTCATCATGACTGGCATGATCTGACATGGAACACGATATGTGTATTCACTGTCCCAGTTCATGCTCTCATAAATGACCCTACACAGCGAGCTTGCTCCTTTCGGCTTACCGTCCCATTTCAGAGCGTTAGGGTGATCTTTCCCGCAAGGACGAACGATTATCATACGCTCAACGGGATTGAATAATATCTCGACATACTCGGCGGTCAGCTTAATCTTGCAGCTCGTGTTAAAAAGAATCGAACTTGTATCGACACGGAAAACAGGCTCCGTAATCCTGCTGAACATATCGCCGCTGACCACCTGAAATGTTTTCACGACCTCGGCTTGTTCACGAAGTATCGACTCTTCTTTATCAACGCCCTCAAGCTCGTCTTTTATCTGCTGTTCAGCTTCGGTCAGCTCACGAGCTATGCGTGATATACCGTGATCGTCGATCATACCACCGAGGCGGTGGCCGCTGTCGGGCAAATACTCATTCTCTAAACTGCTTTCGAGCGTTTCGTTGAGCAATCCCATAGCTATCTGCGATGTACGATAATAGTCATCGAAATCAAAGCCTGCCCACGAGCGGTTCATCGAAATGAATCCCGTGAGTACACCGCTGTCGATAACTCTCATAGGCAGATACTCCCCCTTATGACCGTAACGGCGGCTGTTTAGTATACGTTGCGCAGCGTTTCACACGGCACGTGTAACGATAACGTCGTGATGATCGGGCTGAAAGTACTTGTTCTTTTTGCCGTTGTTCTTCTTCGACTTATGATCCTTGAAATTCGGCGTATACGTTTTTCTCGCGAGAACATCACCGCAGTAACGCTCATTTCTGACAAGAGAAGCTATCCCTTTTGCGGTCCAATCGGTGTTGATAGTTCCGTTCCTTTTTCTGCCGCCTGTGGGTATTTTAAGCTCGGTCAATGTTTCGGCGATCTCCTCGGTCGTTGCTCCTCGCAGCAGCATTGCATATATCCACTTAACGACCTGTGCTTGAGGTTCGTTTATTTGCAGTATCTTGCGCTTGCCGCCGTGGCTGTCGGATACGTAACCGAAAAGAGACGGCGTTAAAAAGCGCCCTCTGCTGAATCTCCACTCGAGCGATAACAGCATGGCTTCGCTTTTCATGTGGCTCTCTTCCTCTGCTACCATCGCGAGTACGAACAAAATGATGTTGCTCGTCTGCAAGCCCGTATCAAGGTTTTCCTGTTCAAAAAACACTCTGACAGGTGGGTCGAGGTTTTTCAGTTCTTCGATATATCCAATGCAATCAAGCAGATTTCGCGCAAATCGTGATACCGCTTTTGTTATGATCATATCGATCTTGCCCGCTCTGGCATCGGCGTATTCCGCAAGGTTTATGTCCTCCAGATCCAACGCTTCAATAAGCTCGTTTGCGTATTCCTCGGGTGCCGTTGCGTATTCGCCGCTTTCGTTTGCGATCTTTGCGCTCAGTGTGTTGTAAATCTTAAGGGTTTTCATGGTGTTTTCCTCCGTTTCGTTTGTTTCAACCTCTGTGGTTGTGAGTGTATATTACAATAAAGGGACACTTATATCAAAATATATACTATACAAAGAAAATGTTTATTATTGTGTATATGATCGTATTTGAAAAGGACTCGTAACGACAAGAACGCCGCCAAGCGGCAGCGTCCGAGTCCTTTTCAAATGTGATCAGTTTTCTATCTTGTCGCTGTAGCGGTGGATCGTTTCAAGGATCGCGTTCTGTTCTTCTTCGCCTATACCGATCCCCATCAACGCCTGCCTTGTTCCGCAGTCGGGACAGATCAGCGTTTTGTTGTCGATCCTCGACAGCGCGGGATACTCGCGGTAGGTCTTTCCGCAGCATGGGCATGCTTGAGCGGATCGACATCAGACCATTTTTGAAAAAGTACAGCGGACAGGTCGAGTGTGTCTCCGTTGGCGGCGAATCGGGCCCAAAAGCGCGGTTATGCGACTTTGCCTGGGTGCTCGACAGTCATATGCAGTGCGTTGAGTTTGGTGCCGATTTTCATTTTCACCAGACTGGGGCGAATTTCAAAAAGGGCAGCAAGGTTTACGATATACCGAGAGATCAGCAGCATACGCAGGCAAAGAAAGCGGGGCTTGATACGCATGACGGTATTTTGTTAAGCTGTGAAGGATACTGCAAGAAAGAAGATGCTGATTGACATATGTACACGCTTTTACGCAGCCTTATAGCTCCTACCGACGAACTGCGGCGCCTATCTTTTTTTCAAATCTCGGTGATTTAATGATTCTGAACACATCGTTGAAATTCAACCGAAACTGTGGTATAA
>CAMHBE010000359.1 GCA_946183095.1 uncultured Clostridia bacterium
TTGCGGCATTGAAACGCCTTTTCAGCATCTCCTCGCCCTTGAACACAAGGTACATACGGTTGTTGCCCTGTGTGACGGTATCAGAGAAAAACACTTTCAGCGTCTTTCTCCGCCTTATCACTCCGCTTACAATATTCACGATCATGAGCGTGAATATCACGAATATCAGTATGCTGAGACCGATAGCAAGCAGCAGCAGCGACATAAGGTCAAAGACATCCACGCTGATGTATGCCTTTGCGACGAATTCACGGACACCGTCGGACAGGTCGATGCTCACCCAGAGAGGTACGCTCAGCATCTGCTGATCTATGCTCAGCCCTTCTGCCGCTCTATCGCGGGAACCGCTGCCTTTATATGTGATATACTGCCGCAAATTGCGGATGACAGTGATAACATCAATTGATATCGCCTCTTCCTCAGTACCGAAGATCCCGGCACCCGACGCGTCATTATACACTTTTGCGCCCTTTGAGGGGATCAGCATTTCCTGCAGAAAGAAATTGTGCTGAACTTCCCCGCCGTCGAACACACAGGTGTTCGTTCCGGAGGAATACAGAACGTTGTGCTCTTTATCAACGACTATATGATCTCTGCCGATGCTGTCCAGCACAGTTCCGGGGTCGATGCCCTTTTCGCCGCAGGTCTCATACACCTGCGCCATGTACTGCACAGCTATCCTTTCCGCCCCGATCTTATCGGAGATGATGCTCGAACCGAATACGCTGATGAACAGACTGATCAATATGCCCGCAATGACGATCAGAAACGTCATGACTATGAACCATATCCACGAATGGCTCTTTTTTATGCTGCGGTAACTGATATCTTTCTTCCGTGCCATTTTTTCCTCCGCCCGGCGTGGCTCATGTATTTTTATCCACGGTATGGAACTGTTTGAGATTGCCTGTCTTGTTGCTTCTTTCCGCGAGTACGGCTTCAACGTCCTCCCACGGCAGACCGCGCTCCACGCACATTACCATGACATGATACATGAGGTCGGCTATCTCGTTTTTCAGTTCGTTGTTATCGGCATTTTTAGCGGCAATGACCATTTCCGTGCATTCCTCGCCGCACTTTTTGAGTATCTTGTCGATACCCTTCTCAAACAGGTAGCAGGTGTATGAACCCTCCTGCTTCTCGCTTTTGCGCTCAACGACCGTGTCGTAGAGTTCTTTCAATACGTTTTCCATTTTATTTCCTCCAATAAATATTGTAAGTCCATCTTTCCGGGTGCAGCGTCACGCTGCCGCAGGAGTCCTGAGGGCTGCGCAAGCCCTCAGGCGGGTGCGGGCGGTGCCCGCAGTATCCGACGCACCACGACCGCTGTCTTAAAAGAACGTCATCTGAGCGGTTGCCTGAAGTCCCTCGAAAACTCCCTTTGCGGTAAGTTTTTCGATCACGGAGCCGTTCACACCGGAGCTTGCGGCGATATCCTCTATGCTGACATAGCCGCCCTTCTGTATCGCTTCATAGAGCATCTTTGCGGCGGATTCACCGCAGCCGTCAACTGCCATGAACGGGAGACGCAGGTTTCCGTCTTCGACCATGTACCTAACAGCGTCGGACTTCTCGTAATGCACGGGCAGGAAGCTGATGCCGCGGCAGTTCATCTCATATACGAGCTGGAGCGCTTCGTAAATGCCGTCGTCCTTTGCGGTGGCATCCGGATTTGCCTTTATCTGCTGCATTCTTGCCAGCACAGCTTCTTTGCCCTTCATGACCGTATCGACTTCGATGTTTTCGGTGTGCTTTGTGAGGGTAGCGGCGTAGAACTGCGCGGGATAGTATATCTTGTACCAGCCGAGCTTTACCGACGCGGTAACATACGCGGCAGCGTGCGCTTTCGGGAACATATACTTTATCTTCTTGCAGCTCTCGACATACCATTCCGGCACGTTGTTGTCCTTGAACGCCTGATATATCTCGTCTGTGAACAGCTTTGTGGCATTTCCCTTACGGGTTATCTCCATGATCTTGAACGCCATGCTCGGTTCAAGCCCCTTGTGCAGCAGATACACCATGATGTTGTCACGGGTACCGATAACTTCGCTTATCTTGCAGGTGCCGTTTGCGATAAGCTCCTGCGCGTTTCCGAGCCATACGTCGGTACCGTGCGACAGACCGGATATCTGCAAAAGGTCGGAGAAGTTCTGCGGCTTTGCTTCGAGCAGCATTCCAATGACGAAGTTGGTGCCGAATTCCGGCAGACCGAACGTACCGGTCTTTATGCCCGTATCGGCTGTGGTGATGCCGAGCGCTTCGGGGGACGTGAACAGGCTGTACACCTTCGGGTCTGAGGTGGAAACGTCCGCCGTTTTTATGCCGGTGGAATCTTCAAGGTGCCGGTAGAGCGTCGGGACATCGTGTCCGAGCTCATCGAGCTTGAGTATCGTATCGTGCAGCGCGTGGAAGTCGAAATGCGTGGTTATCATGTCTCCTTCCGACTTATCTGCGGGATGCTGCACAGCCGTGAAGTCGTAAACATCGTAGTTGTTCGGTACAACGACCATGCCGCCGGGATGCTGCGAGGTAGTGCGCTTGACACCGGTGAAGCCTTTTGCGAGACGGCTCATCTCGGCGCTGTTGAGCGTTCCCTGCAATCCGCGCTCCTCAAGGTACTTGCGGACATATCCGAGCGCGGATTTTTCCTGTATCGCGGAAATAGTACCCGCCTTGAATACGTGATCCTGACCGAACAGTTCTTCTGTGAAGCGGTGGACTTTGCC
>CAMHBE010000360.1 GCA_946183095.1 uncultured Clostridia bacterium
AGATGTAAGATCGAGGGTGGCGAAAAGTTTGTCCTCCGCAAGCACTCTCGCATCGGTAAGGCGGTTGAGGAGAGTGGATTTTCCGGCGTTCGTATATCCCACGATAGCCGCGGTAAGAACGTTGTCTTTCCTGCGGCGGCGGCGTGAAAGCTCACGGCGGCTCTCCAGTTCTTTCAGGTCGGCTTCGAGCTTCTCGATGCGGCGCTGTATATGCCGCCTGTCTGTTTCGAGCTGTTTCTCGCCGGGACCCCTCGTACCGATACCGCCGCCCAGCCTTGACAGAGAACGCCCTATCCCCATAAGACGCGGCAGACGGTATCTGAGCTGCGCAAGCTCAACTTGCAGCTTGCCTTCGTTCGATACCGCACGCCCCGCGAAAATGTCAAGTATAAGCATGGTGCGGTCGATAACGCGCACATTGACGATATCCTCGATGTTGCGTATCTCGCTCGCCGTAAGCTCGGTATCGAATACCACCAGCTTTGCGTCAAGATTTCCGACAAGTTCCGCAAGCTCGTCGATCTTTCCCTCGCCGAGAACGGTAGCGCTGTCGGGCGCGGGACGCTTCTGCACGAGTGCTGCGACTACTTCCGCGTTCGCTGTTCTTGCAAGCTCGGTGAGTTCCTTCATGGAGCTTTCGGCATCGTATTCGCCGGTGTCTATCGCCGCAAGCACGGTCTTTACGGGTGCATTGTCATTCTGTATTTCGGTCATGATGATTTCCTTTTCTGTAATGTAAAATGTTATGAGATAGATATACACTATCTACAATTTAACGAACATTCTTGTTTATGTCTCCCCCGCCGTAGGCGGGGAAGACATAAACGTGAAACTTCATTTTTCGCTTAAGTTGTGAACAGTGGTTTTATATATGCACTATCTGCAACTTAAGGAAAATTGTGCAATATGACGGCTTTATGGCGGTGCGAATGGGCGGCAAGAGGTTTTTAGAGGTGCCCTTAAGTTTTGAGCAGTGGTTTTATATGAAAAGGATCCCCCGCCGACGACAGGACGTCGTACAGAAGGTTTCCAAAGACGCGCACGATGCGCGTATAAAAAGAAACCTTCGAGAAGACGGGGGATCGTTCATAAATAAATGTCATTCAGCTATCCATTAAGCGTAATGATATCTCTTCTTATATCCGCGGAAGAACAGGAACGACATGAGCGTTGCAAGCAGCTCGGAGAATACAACGGAATACCATACGCCGTAGAATGCCGCCTCGTAGCTCGAACCGAATACATGGAAGAAGATGACCGGCACGACGACAATGGTCGCCAGGTTGAATACCAGCGTTCTTACGATTGAAATGATACCGGAAACTTTACCGTTGTTGAGCGCGGTGAAAAGACCGGAAGCGTAGGTCGGAATGCCCTTGAACAGGAAGGACAGAGTAAAGATAGTGAGACCGTCCACCGTGATCTGCATCAGAACATCGTCTCCGTGAGAGAATGCGGCTGCCAGCGGATGAGACAAGAGCTCTATCACAACTGTCGCGACAACGCTGAAAATAACCACGAGTATCAGGCTCTTTTTATGCAGATCCTTCATGTTATCCGTATCGTTTGCTCCGTAGCTGTAAGATATCAGCGGGGAAACACCGAGTACGAAGCCGGACGCGATAGCGGTGAAGATCGAGTTTACATAACCTACTGTACCGTATGCGGCAACGCCGACATCACCTATCATGTAGAGGAACAAGCTGTTGTAAACAACGTTGATGAGAGAACCCGAGATGTTGGTAAAGAATTCGGAGATGCCGTTTCCGCAGGTCTTGAGAACGATCGAGATCTTTGTCAGAGGTTTTCCGAGACGAAGAAGGCTCTTATTTTTGCAGGCAAAATAGATCAGGGGAACTACACCGCCTATGAAAAGACCGGCAGCAGTCGCGATAGCCGCTCCCTGAACTGCTTTGAGCGGATCGCCGTTTGATAATACACCGACCAGAAGCGCGTCACCTACGATATTGGTAACACCTGCAAGAATCGTGAAAAGAAGTCCGAGTCCCGCTTTCTGTGCAGTCGCCAGAAAGCTCTGGAAATAGAATTGCAGCATGAAAAGCGTTATTGCGGGGATAAGAATGTGGCTGTAAGCAATACAGTAGGGCATCATCGTTTCTGTTACTCCGAGTGCCTGAAGAAGCGGTTCAAGAGCGAACCACAGTATTGCTGAAATAACAATGCCGACACCGATCATGCAGTATGCGATAAAAGAGAATGTACCGTTAGCACGCTCCCTGTCTCCCTCGCCCAGGATCTTGCCGACCAGGGCGCTGCCGCCGGTACCGAACATAATGCCGACTGCCGCGACGATCATGAAAATAGGACCGACCTGGTTAAGCGCAGCGAAAGCCGCAGTACCGCCGAAATTGGACACAAAAATACCGTCAACGATCGAATACATCGACGCTAAAAGGACAGCAAAAATCGTTGGCAGAACTGCTAAGAACAGCTTACCGATTGAATAATGCTTTATTATTGATGTGTTTGTTTCTTCCATGATAACTCCTCTCAAATCATAGTTTTTTATCCTGATAATTTATGCGGCTCGTGTTTTGCCGTCAGCATCGTTGCAGAGAGACCTGTCCCGCTAAAAAATTGCTCCGCAAACTGACAGTCTCATTTACCGCACAGCTATCTAAATATATATCGACAAAATTTTCAAAATCTTTAGCTTTTTTTATTAAATTTTTCTTTTTTTATTAAATTGCAACAAATA
>CAMHBE010000361.1 GCA_946183095.1 uncultured Clostridia bacterium
GAAGAACGCTGGAAGCTTATCCTTGAAGGCATCCGCACCACCTGCCTTATAACCGTGTTTTCCGCGCTGTTCGGTTCCGTGCTCGCATTTCTGATCTGTATGTTCCGGCGAACCGGAAGCAGGTTTGCGAACACTATCAGCAACATATATGTGAAGCTCCTGCAGGGGACGCCGATAGTTGTACTGCTGATGATACTCTACTATGTTGTTCTCGGCAAGTCCGGCATTGAAGCGGTCTGGGTGGCAATTATCGGATTTACTCTGAATTTCGGCGCGTATGTGTCCGAGATAATGCGTTCCGGTATCGAAAGCATCGACGGCGGGCAGAGGGAAGCAGCACTTGCCCTCGGTTATACCGAAAATCAGGCGTTCTTCAAGTTTATTGTCCCGCAGGCTGCGGTGCGGTTCCTGCCGGTCTACAGGGGCGAGATAGTCTCCCTTCTGAAAAGCACCTCGATAGTCGGTTACATCGCTATTCAGGACCTGACAAAAATGAGCGACATTATCCGAAGCCGCACTTATGAAGCGTTCTTCCCGCTTATCGCAACTGCAATCATCTACTTCATACTGGCGTGGATCATTTCACTGATATTGAAATTTATAATGAAGGGCATTGACAAGAGGAACAGAAAAAGAGGTGCAGCGAAATGAGCATGATAAAAATAGAGCATTTAAGAAAAGAATACCCGAATGTTACTCCGCTGAAAGATGTCTGCGCTGTAGGAGCAGCACTTTTGACTACATCATTTTATCTGCTATAATGAATTATCAAATGGAAAAAGGGGGAGTCTTTCATTGAACTGTGGAGTAAAAAACGGATCAGCCGCTTTGTTTCTCGGAGTATGTCTGTTTCTTACCGGATGCTCCGCCAACAAGCAGGGAGCCATTCCTGCCGAGGATAACGATGCGGTAAATATTGCTGTTGCGTGGAACAACGTCAGGTCGTATTCATTTGAAAGCACGATCGCGGCAGCAAACGAGCTTGATGCAAATATTACAGAACTGCCTATGCTCAGATCCTACGATATGGAATATGACGGTGACGGTATGCTTATCGGCGCAAAGGACGAACACGGCATACTTACACCGGAAGCGGCAAAGCTGGTGAAAACAAATACCTGGCAGAACTCCAAAGCTGAGCTGGTCATGCAGGACATTGACGCGGTGATATTCCCGGGCGGCAGTGATATATGTCCTACGCTTTATTACAGTGAGCAGCCGTGGCACGGTATCGAAAATGACACCGACTACTGTGCGGAAAGAGATGTTTCCGACTATATCCTTATGAGCTACTGTCTCGAAAAAGATATACCGATACTTGCAATATGCAGAGGAATGCAGATGCTTTCGGTGGTATCGGGTGCCGATATTATACAGGATATAGGGCAATGGTACAATACTCAGGGGATAACATACGATGACACGCACCGTGATCCCGAGAAGAAAGACTTCGCTGCGCATAGTATAGATATAGTTTCAGATGATTCGCTGATCTATAGCATAACCGGGCAAAGAGAGCTGACAGATTGTCCGTCATGGCATCATCAGGCGGTAGGCGATGTTTCCGGTACCCGTCTTACTGTCACGGCGCGGACAATATCAAATGGTATAGAGATAATCGAGGCTGTGGAAAGAAAGGATAAAACTTTCTGCCTTGGTGTGCAGTTCCACCCCGAAGTGGCAGTGCGCAAGGTGCTTGATAAAACCGATAACGCAGCAGATTTTATGGAATATGACACGGCAATGTCATTCTTCCGTGCTTTGGAAAGTCAATGCAAATAAAAAATATAAGAGTGCCGTTTCTACGTTTAATGCGTGGGAATGGCACTCTTTTTATTTTCCTGTTTCTTTTTCGACGATATGTGGTACACTATGCTTGTGAACTGATTATATACTACCCAGTGTGAACAGGATATCAGATAAACCGTTTTGCCGGAAGAAGTTTTTTAATCAGCCTTACGGCTCAACGATACTGAAGAATTTCGCGTCCGCAAATCCTGTTATCCCGGACATCAGCTTTCCGAGAAGCTCCGTATCTCCGTCCTGTGTCAGGTTGGCGCTTATCAGGTCGGTATTGTTCTGAATGATACCGAACAGTCCCGCCTTATTTGTCGTCCATGTGACATCGGGCGACTCCGCAAGCGTCCCCTGCTCATAAAGCACAACGCCGTCCTTTACCACAAGTGTGAATGTATCGTCAGGAAGAACGATGTTTGCTGTGAAGCTCAGGTCGCTTATGAGCGTGGTGTCGGTGATGATACCGAGATACTGTATTATCATTTTCGGTGTCATGTGTGTCATAAGACCGCCGCTTGTTTTGGCGCGTGTCGATTCGTCTGTATTCGTACCGAAACGAAGCTCCTGCGCCGCGCAGAGATACGCGTTTCTCCATGTTCCGCTCTCAGCGGTATAGGCAAGCTGTTCGAGCGCGTCGGCACACAGCAGGCGTGCGTCGGTGTTTGTCGGGTCGGCAAAAACGAGTATATTCGTTATCTCAGCTACCCACTGATACTCGCCCTTGTCAAAGTCTTCCTTTGCCTTGCGGAGCACAGCGTCGGTATCGCCGAGATACTCGACAAATTTCTTTGCGCTGTCGGAGGGCGTGAGCTGTCCGAGATGAACGGGATTTGCGTCATACCAGCCCATGTACTTCTGATAGACAGCTTTTGAATTGTGAGCGACAGTACCGTAATACTGTCTTGTGTACCACACCTTTGAG
>CAMHBE010000362.1 GCA_946183095.1 uncultured Clostridia bacterium
GCTGCGGTACATCGAATAAATTCAGTCTGAACGTCCCGCCGCTGCCGTGACCCGAAAAAATGATGATGTGTGCCGCAATGAAGAACATCAGGGCAAACCCGCTGATGCGTCTTATCCAGAATAGTTTGTTGTCCTTAAAATAGTTCGCGCCCGACTTTTTTATTGCCTTCATCGTATCGGCAGTCAGCTTTATCCCGATCAGCGTATGCAGACCCACCGCTGCAAGAAGAAGTATGGTGCCGACGATCATGATGACATTCCCGCCGGGCATCACTCCCGCAAGCTGCATACTGCCGAGTATAATATGTATCAGGAACAGCGCGAATATCGACATACCGAGCACAGCGTTGAATTTTCTCATACACCCTCATTCCCGACATCGGTGACGTAAATGACATCAACGTCCTTTCCGTCGTATATATCCGACACACCGTATATTTCCGCCGCTTCCGATGAAACTATCATCATGTCGAAGCGCCTGTGAGCCGCCTTTGATACAGACAGCACCGGGTCGCCGACCGATACCTTCATCTGGTTTTCGGGGAGACGCGACATGAAGCTCTGCGCAAGCGTGAGCGCTCCGGTATCGCCCTGAAGTGTGACGCACCCGATATCGTCGTATATTATAGTGAAATCTCCGCCGGAAAAGAACTCGTGCCATGCCGCAAGATCGCCGACGCTTTTGTGACGGCTGCGGTTTATCATCACAATGTAGCTGCCGGAAGGCTTGTCGATGATGACCGAAGCGGAAGATACCGCATCCGTATCACCGGACAGCGAGCCGAACCCGCCCGCAAGCGCGAACGGCAGCACCGCCAGAAGCAGGATGCAGACCGCGCAGACCGCGATGTGTTTTACCGCCCGCATCAGTTCTTCTTTTCCGCCTGTGCGAGCGCCGCGTCTGCCGCTTCAACGAACTGACTGTAGTTTATTGTCGCGCCGCTTATCGCGTCCACGCCGTCAATGTTCCCCGCGAGAACGAGCTGTTCTGCATATTTTTCGCAGGCTCCGACGGCTTTCTGTGCCTTGTTGTAGAAGTCCTTGTTTGCGACGCTTCCGGACTTTTTGCCGTAGTCCTCGCCTTTGGGCGTTCCGTCGAGCTCATACGTTGTGAAGGTGCAGTCGGATATAGCACCGTCCTTTATCGTTACTTTAACGATACCGTAGCCGTTGCCGTCCTCCGATCCGTCCTCGTTGATGTATTCGGCGCTCCTTGCTTCATACGTCCCGTCGTTGTACGACACCGCGGAGCTGCCGCAGCCCGCGAGCATCAGAGTGCACAGGACTGCTGCTGCTATCGGGGATATTTTCATTATACCTTTCATAAAAATCATCCTGTTCTGTTCATGACATATCCCCGGCGAAAATTTCGTCAGAAATATTGTACCACAAATTACCTTATTTGTCAAACTTTATCTCGCCGGTGAAGTTTTCGTTTATGGTTTCCTTGTGCAGTTTTCCGTTTCGCAGATATACCGTCCGCTGTGCGACTTCCGCGACTTCCGGGTCATGCGTTACGACTATCAGCGTTGTTCCCTCATTGTGCAGCTTATGGAAAAGATCCACGACGATCTTTTCGTTTGCGTCGTCGAGATTTCCGGTAGGCTCGTCGGCGAGGATCATCTCCGGGTAGTTTATCAATGCTCTCGCAACGCACACCCTTTGCTGTTCACCGCCGGAGAGCTGGCTCGGCAGGTGCTTCGCTCTGTCGGCAAGACCAACGCGGTCGAGGGCTTCGAGCGCTTCCTTTTCATCAGGCACACTGTGGTAATACTGCGCGAGCATGACATTCTCTATCGCGGTGAGGTAGCCGACGAGGTGGAACTGCTGGAATATCAGCCCTATCTTGTCCCGGCGTATGGTAGTAAGGTTCTTTGCGTTCTCCTTCGATATATCCACGCCGTCGAGCAGGACTTCGCCCCTGCTGGGTTTATCCATACAGCCGATAATGTTCATCATTGTGCTTTTCCCGGAGCCTGACGGTCCCATTATCGAGAGCCACTCGCCCTTTTCGACTTTAAGGCTCACGTCGTCGAGGGCGTGAAGATCTCCGTATATCTTGTAAATGTTCTTCAGTTCAAGCAGACTCATATTTTTCTCCATTCTTCATATCATTCCGGTGCAGTGCTGACGTGCCGCCGCACCCGTCATCCGTACTCATTCGCCTTTCAGCACCAGCGCGGGGTCTATCTGTGTGGCACTGCGTATAGGGAGCAGGCAGGATATCGCGGTAACGGCAACCGATACAAGAATGGTTATCGGCACGAGCAGCGGCATGAACGAGATAGAACTGCTGAAAACGTTGATGCTGACCTGCTGAGCAAATATGAAGCCGAGTATGACGCCTATAATACCGCCTGATGCTCCGAGGAGGATGCCCTCACCCATGAATTCACCGATAATGCCCGCGTTGGATGCGCCTATCGCCTTGCGAAGCCCTATCTCGCGGCGGCGTTCCGCGACTACCGCGGTCATGGTGGTAGCAACACATATCATCGTCAGCGCAAGCACTATGACTGTTACCAGAAGCACGAGCGCCTGCAGTTTTGTAAGCACCGTGGACTCCGATTCCGTGACACGCTTGACGAGCCTTGCGCTGATGCCGGGAACGTCCGCGCTTATCTTTTCCGCGTACTCTTTCAGCTTATCGGAACGCGCTGACACCGACAGTTCCGCAAGGTCGTATTTTCCCGCGACTCCCGTGAGTTCTTCGAG
>CAMHBE010000363.1 GCA_946183095.1 uncultured Clostridia bacterium
GCCCAATTGATCAACTGAGAGGTATACTTAGGGAAATCAAATTCAGCAATTTCAACAATATATTATCATACTTTTGTGCAGAATGCAACATTTATTGCAGATATTGAAATTATATAACAATTATTGTATAATATTTTTGAAAAAGTGTTACTTTCTGACCGATTTTGTTGTATATAAGGGTAGAGGGGGAGCAATTCAAAGACTTTGGGACATCTGATGAACGCCGGGGAGAAAGAGAGAGGAAGATGACCGACGAAAAGATAATCGAGCTGTACTTTTCCCGTTCGGAGGACGCGATTGCCGAGACAGACAAAAAGTACGGCGCATACTGCCGCACAATGTCGCATAATATCACCGGAAGCCGTGAGGACAGCGAGGAGTGCGTGAACGATACATATTTAAAGGTGTGGAATGTTATCCCGCCGCAGCGTCCGCCGAGGTTCGGCGCTTTTGTTGTGCGGATATGCCGTAACATTGCGCTCAATATGCGGAGGACGAAGGGTATGCTGAAACGCAGCGAGGAATATGAGGCGATACGCTTCGAGGAAGTGAGCGAGTGCCTGCCGTCAAAGGAAAATGTTGAAAAGACGTTCGATGAGAAAGCTGCAATAAAAGCGCTGGAGAAATTCCTGTCCGGGCTTTCTACCGAAAAGCGTTCAATGTTCGTGCGCAGGTACTTTTATTTCAGCAGCTATGCGCAGATAGCGGCAGACCTCGGAGTTTCCGAGGGCAAGGTGAAAATGACCGTGAGCCGCACCCGCGAAAAGCTGCGGGAATATCTTGAAAAGGAGGGTATCGACCTATGACACGCGAGGACAGATTTCTTGACGTATTCGGGAAGATAGACGACAAATATCTTGTTACGGCATTGCCGGGAGCCTTTGAGCCCGATCTCGGGACTGCTGTAATACACGCCGACAAAAGTATCGAAACTGTGGAGATCACCGAAAAGGATATCCGCCGCTATCGGATATTGCAGGCTGTGAAATACTCCGCGGCGGCTGCCGTTGTTATTGCTGCGGGTGCGCTGCTGTGGGCAAATTGGGATAAGATAGCTGTATCGGGCGGCAAATCATCTTCGCCGGTTACGACACAGACGAATGATGTAACTGAGCCGGGAGGTGCGGTTGCCGTAACATCGGACACGGTCATTTCATTGTCCCCGCCTATACCGATGACAACTTCCACGGAGGGCGATACGGGAGATAACAGCGGCAATTACGATCCGTTTTTCAACAGCACCGGAGACGAAACAGAGACTACAGATGATAATACCTTGCCGGAGAATTTCAGCATTGCGGACGGACGCTATGAGACCGACATTTCCGCTGATATTGACTTTGAAGGGCAGATTCAGGACGGAAGGATATTGTTCCGCTGGTCGCGCTACACCGGCGGGGAATACGATGTTACCGTGGACGGATACACTCTGATATGCTCGGAGAACGGCACCGAATATTTTGACGTAGGTGATTTTGCAGCCGACAGCAAGGGGTGCGTAGTAAACCTTGACGGCACAGAGCAATTCCCGCTGTACTTCATAATACAGTGCCGGTTCAATTACGAGGGAATGGCTTTTCTCGGTTATTCGGAACCTGTTAAGATAGAGTGAGGAGAGGATATGGATAAAAAGATAAGAAAACGGCTTATTATCGAATATGCGATAAAAGTCTCACTGCCGCTGCTGCTTTACGGGTTGTCATATATAGTAAATATAACTTATATACCGGTTCTGTCATGGCTTGGATTGGTCTTTTTGCTGTTGGTGATTTACTACTGGTATATCATGCTGGCTGTATTTGTTCTGATACTGTTCGTACCTTTTACAAAGCGCGAGGGCAGCTTCTTCAAAAAGTACATTCTCCCGCCGCTTGTCACTATCGGCATTATCGGCGGTATCATCGGAGTGATATTCGGGATAAAATGCGCTGTACAGGGTGTGAACGATCTCAGTAAGTACATCAGCGACAGAAATACGGGCGCCGAGATCGACAGGTTTATTGATCGTTCCGATGAAACTCTCATTTACATATATCCCATTAACGGCGAGGAGTACTATCCTAACGGAATATATTACAGCTCGGTCAAAACCTCCAGTGTGTTCATAGACTACGATACAAAGGAAGTAGCGTTCGTGGTGTATGAATGGGTTTATAAAGATATATTCCACACCTGCAAACTCGAACAGACCGAGTTTAAAACAAGGGAATTCGAGAACTACTACGATGACACTTTTGAGGCTCCCGACATAGGTGACGGGTATTACTATCAGACCTATACCGAGCTTAACGCGCCCGGACAGCTCCTGTACACCTATGGAGATTACAAAAGATCTGGCAGCACTAACGGCGTTGCGCTGATAATGCGTGACGGCACAATGTGGGTCGCTCATTTCGAGCCGACAGACCTGTCCCTCGGAAAAGATATATTCGGTTTTGATCTGTGCCATGACGGCGAACAGCAGAAGATTGAAGATCAGGAGTTGGAATATACATATCAAAAATGGAGCGAATGGAATGAAAACAGCAATTAAAATAATAGCAGTCCTTATCGGCGCGGTAATTCTGATCGCGGGCGGCATTTATCTTGACATTATACTCGTGGAAAAGCATAATGAGGAATACCCGGTGCAATACATAAAAGAGCATTATCCGAACGCCGAGATACTTGACATAGAGCGTGGGAAAAATCCCGCGTTC
>CAMHBE010000364.1 GCA_946183095.1 uncultured Clostridia bacterium
ATCTATCGGCAAGGAGAACAGTGCGTCCTCTATCGACCCTGTTGAGCTTCGCAAGAGCTGCCGTGATTTCGCGATATCCTGTCTCGACGATCAGAAGAAGCAGTTCAAGCGTCTCGGCGTATGGGGCGATTTTGACGATCCGTATCTCACTATAAAGCCTGAATTTGAGGCAAAGCAGGTCGAAGTGTTCGGTGCAATGGCTAAGAAGGGACTCATGTACAAGGGTCTGAAGCCCGTATATTGGTGTGCTGACTGCAACACCGCACTTGCGGAAGCCGAGATCGAATACGAGGACGACGAGTGCCACTCCATATATGTTAAATTTCCGCTCACCGACACAAAGGGCAAGTTCGACAGTCTCGGTATCGACCTTTCCAAAGCATCGGTAGTTATCTGGACTACAACGACATGGACGCTCCCCGGAAACCTCGCTGTCTGCCTCGGTCCCAACTACGAATACACATTCGTACACATCGAGGATGAAGAGAGCCGTTCTTTCGGCGAATACCTTCTCATGGCGACCGAGCTTGTCTCCACGGTCATGAGCGCAGTAAAGATAAGCAAATACTCCACTGTCGGTTCGTTTACCGGCAAGGAGCTTGAACTTATAGAGTCGCAGCATCCCTTCATGGGCAGAAAGTCTCCGCTTATCGTCGGCGATCATGTTACGCTCGACAGCGGTACAGGCTGCGTTCATACCGCACCGGGCTTCGGTCTTGAGGACTTTGAGGTATGCAACAGCTATAAGGGTATGTTCAACATCGTCGTTCCGGTTGACAGCAAGGGCATACTTACCGAAGAAGCCGGAGAATTCAAGGGACTTACCACCGATCAGGCAAACAAGGAGATCGCGAAGAAGCTCGACGAAACAAACTCCCTGCTCGCGATAGAGAAGATAACCCACCCCTATCCGCATTGCTGGCGCTGCCACAAGCCGATAATCTACCGCGCTACAGAACAGTGGTTCTGCTCTGTGGAGAAGTTCGCGGACGATGCGGTGGAAGCAATAAAGATAGTAAACTGGATACCCGGCTGGGGCGAAGAGCGCATCACAAACATGGTTCGCGACAGAAGCGACTGGTGCATCTCCCGTCAGAGACGCTGGGGCGTTCCGATACCGATCCTTTACTGCAAGCAGTGCGGCAAGCCGATCGTAAACGATGAAACGATAAAGGCTATATCCGACCTGTTCCGCAAGGAGAGCTCGGACGCGTGGTACGCGAAAGAACCTTCCGAGTTCATCCCCGCTTCCGTCAAGTGCGAATGCGGCTGCGGTGAATTCACGAAGGAAATGGATATTTTCGACGTGTGGTTCGATTCCGGATGCACATGGGCTGCGGTAATGGACGAGCGCGAGGAACTTTCCTCTCCCGCCGATCTTTACCTCGAAGGCTGTGACCAGTACAGAGGCTGGTTCCAGAGCTCGCTGCTGACATCAGTCGCGGCTACCGGAAAGGCTCCGTACAAGGCTGTATGCACTCACGGCTGGATTGTTGACGGCAAGGGCGAAAAGATGTCGAAATCCAAGGGCAACTATATAGTTCCCGAGGACGTTATAAAAGAGTACGGTGCAGATGTTCTGCGTCTCTGGGTAACTTCTCTCGACTACCACAGCGATGTCAGAGTATCGAAAGATATCCTGAAACAGCTCTCCGAGACATACCGCAAGATACGCAACACCGCAAGGTTCATCCTCGGCAACCTCTGCAACGGCAAGGGCTTCGACCCCGACAAGGACAGCGTTTCGTTCGATAAGCTCACCGATATCGACAAGTACGCGCTCACAAAGTACGATGAGCTTATCGCGAATGTAACCGAAGCGTATGAGGCTATGGATTACTTCCATGCTTATCATGCTATAAACAAATTCTGCGTTGTTGATATGTCGAACTTCTACCTTGACATAATCAAGGACAGACTGTACTGCGAGAAGGAAGACAGCGAACTGCGCAGAGCCGCACAGACCGCGATGCACACGATTCTCAGCGGTCTTACGAGACTTATCGCTCCGATACTGACATTCACTGCTGATGAGATATGGAAGGAACTCCCGAAGAGCAGCAAGGATGACGCGAGAAACGTAGTATTCAACCGTATGCCCGAAAAGACAGGCGTTTCTATCGACACCGCAAAGTGGGATAAGATACACGCTATCCGTGATGATGTTCTCGCGGCTCTCGAACTGAAGCGCAACGAGAAGCTGATAGGCAAGTCCCTCGAAGCAAAGGTGATACTGCACACAAAGGAAGATCTTTCCGATATACTTCCGGAACTTGCAGCCGCGTTCATCGTATCGCAGGTCGAAGTTGATGCGAACGGCGAAGGTGATTTCAAGGGAAGTGTCGAGGGTCTTTCGATAACAGTGGTAAAGGCTGACGGCAAGAAGTGCGAACGCTGCTGGACATATTCCGACTATGTAGGAACAAACATTAAGCATCCGGACCTCTGCGAGCGCTGCTGCCACGCTGTGGAATAATAAATAAAACGCACCGTTTCCTCGTACAATGCGGGGAAACGGCTTTACAAAATGGGGAATTTTTTGAAAAAAAAAGTTTTGGATATAAAGATCGTTTCGGTCATTTTTTCCCTGCTTCTCGCAGTCATTGACCAGATAACGAAGTGGCTTGCGGTGCAGCATATAAAGCCTGTCGGCAGCATACCGCTGATACAGTTCGGAGACACACAGGTGCTGAACCTC
>CAMHBE010000365.1 GCA_946183095.1 uncultured Clostridia bacterium
GACCTGCCGCGAGTATGCTGAGCGTCATCTCCATTGCCTTCTTGGAACAAACCCGCTCGGGATAAGCTATATCACGGGCGTCGGCGAGTTCCGCTGCAACTATCCCCACCTGCGTCCCGCGTTCGCCGACGGTGTAGAAGAATGCATACCGGGAATGGTAGCGGGCGGTCCAAACGGACATCGTTCGGATCCGTTCGCAAGAACTGTGATACCAGAAGGAACGCCGCCGATGAAGTGCTATGCCGACGACACGGCAAGCTATTCACTGAACGAGATAACGATATACTGGAACTCTCCGGCGGTGTTTGTTCTTGCATATCTGTTCAATAATAACAAAAATTGACATAGGAGGAACATATCATGTTAAATTTCAACTTCTACAGCCCCACGGAATTTGTATTCGGTAAGGGACGCGCTGCCGAAGCGGGACATTTCGTTAAGAAGTATGGCGGAACTAAAGTGCTGATACACTTCGGCGGAGGTTCGGCAGTGAGGTCTGGGCTTATCGACACCGTAAAAAAATCCCTCGGTGAGGCGGGAATTCCCTGCTGTGAGCTGGGAGGTGTTAAGCCAAATCCCCGTGACACGCTGGTCTACAAGGGTATCGAGCTTTGCAGAGCCGAGGGCGTTGACTTCATCCTTGCCGTGGGCGGCGGTTCGGTAATAGACTCGTCGAAGGCTATTGCGATAGGCGTTCCTTATGACGGCGATTTCTGGGATATGTATTCGGGAAAGCCTGTTGAAAAGGCACTTCCCGTGGCGACAGTGCTTACTATCGCGGCGGCGGGCAGCGAAGGCTCCGGCGATTCTGTCATAACCAAAGAGGACGGAATGTTAAAGCGCGGGACGGGCTCTGATCTTCTGCGCCCGAGATTTTCGATAATGGATCCGTCGCTCACGCAGACACTTCCCGCTTATCAGACTGCCTGCGGAGCTACGGATATAATGGCGCACGTTTTTGAGCGTTATTTTACCAACACCACGGAAGTAGAGATAACCGACCGCCTGTGTGAAGCGGTGCTGCTAACGATGGTCAAGGAAACTCCGCGCGTAATAGCCGACCCCGACAACTACGAAGCACGCGCGAATATCATGTGGGCGGGAACAGTCGCGCATACCAACCTCTGCGGCGTGGGGCGCGAGCAGGACTGGAACAGCCACGGGCTTGAACACGAGCTTTCGGGGCTGTACGATGTCGCTCACGGAGCGGGACTTGCAGTGATAATGCCCGCGTGGATGGAGTATGTTCACGACCACAACGTTATGCGCTTCTGTCAGATGGCGACACGCGTTTTCGGCTGTCAGATGAATTTTGAGGATCCCGAGGCTACCGCTCTTGAGGGGATCCACAGGTTCCGCGTGTTCCTGAAAAGCATTGGTATGCCGATAAACTTTGACGAGCTCGGCGCGAAGGAAGAGGACATCCCGACGCTCGTTGAGAAATTCGGTATAGGCGACGGCACGACCGGCGGCTTTATGAAGCTGAACAAGGACGATATAACAAAGATATACAAGCTGGCGGCTCACGCTTCGCTGTAAACTCAAAAATGTAAGGAATATCAGCGTGATGACAAGGAATTTGATAAAGGGCACCTCTAAAAACCTCTTGCCGCCCATTCGCACCGCCCTAAAGCCGTCATATTGCACAAATTTTCCTTGACATACGACAGTATGCCTGCGAAAAATTTGTACAATCTGCCGACTTTATGTCGGCACGCCTGAACGACAATAGGTTTTTAGAGGAGCCCTAAATGGTGTGACGATGTTATCGCCGCAGTTGAGAAAATGAACAGGAGGATTTCAATGATTGATGTAAAAGGAAAATGGGCGCTGATAACAGGCGCGGCAAGAGGTATAGGCGCAGGTGCGGCGAAGTTTATGGCGGAACGTGGCTGCAATCTGATACTTCACGGAAGAACGCCCGAGCACTGTGCAAAGGTGTTGGATGAAGTTAGGGCGCTGGGTGTTGAGGCATACTCTGTGGGAGCAGAGTTTTCCGACCTTTCACAGGTGAAGCGTATGCTTGCGGACATAGACGCCCTCGGAAAAGACATAGACATAGTTCTCAACAACGCGGGAATACAGGTCGCATACCGCACCGAGTATCTGAAAACTCCCGCAGAGGACTACGAAAAAAGCTTTCTCATAAACACGATAGCCCCGATGATCATCGTCTATCATTTTCTGCCGAAGATGCAGGAGCGCGGCTTCGGGCGTATTGTCAACACCACCAGCGGAATACGCCTTGAACCTGAGCAAGCAGGCTATTCCGCCAGCAAAGCGGCTCTCGACAAGGTAACAATGGACCTCGCATCGAAGTATGACGGCACTGACATTATGATAAACCTGACCGACCCGGGCTGGTGTAGGACAGACCTCGGAGGGCAGCAGGCGCCCAATGCACCCGAAAGCTCTCTGCCCGGAGTGGTGGTCGGTGTGTTTGCAGACGATAAGAAGTCAGGAAGGAACTTCAGCGCTGGTAATTTCTACGGTATGACACTTGAGAAGGCTGTTGAATACGCGGAGGAAAACATTCCGAAATATACAGGTTCACTAGGTGCTTGAAAAGCTGCACATTGACCCCACCGTGCAGGAGCACATTGAAAAGGACATTCAGCGCGCCGAGAAGGAACTTGACGACGACGCGGAGAGCATCATCACCAACGAGCGCTACATCTACATTGCGTCCGTCATCA
>CAMHBE010000366.1 GCA_946183095.1 uncultured Clostridia bacterium
ACGGCTTTAGGGCGGTGCGAATGGGCGGCAAGAGGTTTTTAGAGGTGCCCTTTATATTGTTTTTTCCGAACGGGCGGCTGAGCACCCGCGTTATTTCCTTTCGAGCAGCTTCACCACGCCCGACATATCCACTTTATCGGAGATGCCGGCATCGGGTGCAAGTCCGAGGTCGGACGCGAAATAAACGATGTTCTTCGCTTTCGGGTCACTTATAAGCATATCCGAACGGTCGCCGTCCACCCACGCCATGATAGTAGATGTTTCAAACAATATCTGTGCTTTCGGGCTGCCGTACACTTCCGTTATCAGCTTCCGCGCCTTCTTCGCGGTAAGCCCCAGCACGGGTATCGCCGCTATGCACGAGTACAGGCGGTCATTCTCGTTCACGGCGATCATCACGGTGCAGGTCTTGCCCCATAGCTTCAGAGTTCCCGTATATACTCCGCCGCCTGTCTGCTTATCCTTCTGATATGCCGCGTCTTTCATACCGAGCTGCTTCACTGCGAGACTGCCGCTTATCCCGAAGGGCGGGAACTGCACGGCATAGCTGTCCCTGCCGCGGTCGGCGGGTATGGTGACGGCGCTTACGGAAGGGGTAACGTTCTGTCTGACATAGCCGCTCTCCGTCTTTACCATTGCCGCTGCCTTGAAATAATACTTCGTGCCGGGAGTGAGGGCTTTCACGGTGCAGGAAGTTCCCGTCACCCGCTTGTATTCTGAGAACTTGCCGGTCTTACTGTCATACTTATACACGCAGTAAGCGTCCGCGCCGTCGGTCTTGTCCCATGTGAGCAGCACGCTTTTCTTATACGCGCCCGCACGCAGGTTCCCCGGAGGCAGGAGCTTCACTTCGCCCGTCGTCTTTACCTTCAGTATCTTCGATGCCTTTCCCGCGACCCATTCCTTGCCGGACTTCACGAGAGCGACCACGCGGAAACGGTATTCCGTACCGGAATAGAGCTGTTTCAGCGTATATGATGTCTTTGTGAGGGTCGCGTATTCCTCGAACGTCTTCGTTTCGTCGCTGTAGCGGTAAAGTCTGTAGGCTTCCGCGCCCGTTACCGCGTCCCACGCTATCGTGAGCGATGTTTCACGTTTTGCTGTCGCTTTCAGTCCGGTGGGTGCCGCGAGCTTCGATGCCGCGGACGCTGTTATTCCAAGCTGCGGCGGCAGGGGAGCCATGCCCGTTACTGCCATTGCTCCGGCAAGCAGGATCCCCGCAAGCCTGTATTTTCTTTTCATGCGTTCTCTCCTTCCGCACACCGGTCAGCATTCATCCGCGGCGCTGACCCTTTACGAACACGCCGATGAAGCTCGTCCCCGCATTTGCCGCGACAACGCTCCCGACGCTGTGTATCATGCCGAGCTCACTGCCCGACTTCGCTTTGTATTTTTCAATGAATTCGTCCTCAAGTTCCGTCGCGAGGGAACGTCCGACGATGAACGGCGTATGCGGCACTGCGCGTGTCAGCAGATAGTCCGTAAGCGCGTCAACGGCTTTCTTCTCACCTCGCGGCTTGAGCACGACTTTTGTGTGGTCGTCTATCATCTCGACTACGGGCTTTATGTTCATGAGTTCGCCCATTACGGCTGCGGCAGCCTTTATCCTGCCCGACTTTCTGGCATGACGCAGGTTGAACAGCATCAGATAAAGCTCACAGCTTGCGAACCAGTCTTCGAGGTATGCAAGAACGATATCCATGTTCTGACCGGCTTCGAGCTTCTTTGCCGCTTCGACTGCGGGATAGCCGTAGCCCAGCGAATAGGTGCGGCTGTCGAAGATATGGAACTCCGTATCTCCCGCCTTGCCCTCGTCTTTCAGCGTTTTCGCGGCATTCACGGCATTTGCGTAAGTAGCGCTGCCCGCGGCGTTTATGAGGATAACGATGACATCTTTCACCCCGTCGTTCACACATTCCTCAAACTTTTCCTCAAAGCGGAACTGTGTTATCTGCGAGGTCTTTGGGAGTTCCTCCTCTTCGGCTATACGGCGCAGGAATTCCTCGCCTGTGATATCCACGCGCTCGCGGATAGTCTCGCCGCCAAGAGTTACGTCAAACGGCATTATATCTATGCCCCAGCGCTTTTCGTCCTCGGGTGAGATATCGCAGCCGCTGTCGGCTATTATTCTGTACTTGTTCATTGTGGATCGTCCTCCGTCCATTTATATTTTGTCAGTTCGCCGCGGTTTTTCAGCTCGGGGAAACCCCATTGCCGCAGCACCTCGAACGCCGCCACCGCAACGCTGTTCGACAGGTTCAGGCTTCTCGCGGCGGTGCAGTCTATCATAGGTATGCGCACACAGCTGTCTTTGTTCCTGTAGAGCAGGTCTTCGGGCAATCCGGCATCCTCCCGCCCGAAAACGATATAGGTGCGGTCGGGATATGCCGCGTCGCAGTAGTTGTTGACGGCTTTCGTGGTAAAGTAGCGGAACGTTCCGCCCTCGTTCCTTGCAAAAAAGTCGTCAAGACCCTCATAGTAGGTTATATCCAGCAGATGCCAGTAATCCAGACCCGCGCGTTTCAGCTGACGGTCGGTCACTTCAAACCCCATAGGCTTTACTATATGCAGTCTCGCTCCCGTCACAGCACACGTTCTCGCGATATTCCCCGTGTTCTGCGGTATGCGAGGCTCCACCAGCACGATATTCAGTTCCATAGGCAGATGCCCTCAATAAAGTTGGTTCAGCGGCGCGT
>CAMHBE010000367.1 GCA_946183095.1 uncultured Clostridia bacterium
CTTTCTTTGTTTTTTCAGCCTGTTCGGCGGCGAGCTTATCCGAGAGCGACACGGGTGTCAGATCTTCTTCGCGGAAAACATCGACATCTGTGTAAGCGGCGGAAGAGCGCGGCAGTCCTTTCGCCTCCAGCTTGTTGGTGATGAAAGTCTTTGCGGCGCTGAAAATAACAGCGAACAGCGGTATTCCGATGATAAGTCCCCAGAAACCGAATATGCCCTGTCCCACAAGGATAGCGAATATTACCCAGAAGCTTGTAAGTCCCGTGCTTCCGCCGAGTATCTTCGGGCTTATGATGTTGCCGTTGAGGTTCTGTATAACGAGCACGATGATCGTGAACACGATGCACATTACCGGGCTTTCCATGAATATAAGGATAAGGCTCGGCACAAGTCCGATGAACGGTCCGAAATAGGGTATGATGTTGGTGAAGCCCATGATGACCGACACCAGCAGCGAGAACGGTACACCCGCGATAGTGGTGACGATGAAGGTGATACATCCCACAACGAACGAGTCGATGAGCGTTCCGGTGATGAAGTTGCCGAAAGATCTGTGTATCTTGCGCATATCGGTGACTATCCTGTTAGCGCGTTTGACGCTGATCGCGGAATAGAGGGTCTTCTTCAGCTGTGCCGAGAAAAGCTCCTTGCTGTAAAGGCAGTATATTGCGACAACGATACCGAAGATGATGTTCATTATCGTTCCGACTATGTTCATTATCCCGTTGGTGAGAAATCCGAGGTAGTCGCCCATTTTCGGGATGATATCCGTGCTCAGGTAATTTTGCAGCTGTGACAGTGAATCATTGATGATGCTGTTTATCTGTTCGCCGACATTCGGGTATTCCTGAAAAATATCGGTCACCCATTGCGTGATGTTGGTGATATAAGACGGGATGTTCGCCACGAGCATTTTCAGCGTTGTGGTGAGCTGCGGTATCATAGCGGCGATCATTCCTATGATGATGCCGAAAACAATGACAAATGTGACCGCTATGCTGACACCGCGTCGTATCTTGTTGGTGACATAGGGTTTTAACTCTATCTCCTCGTGTTCTATCTCGTCAGTTTCGGTCTTTTTGCGCACTTTTACCTTTGGCGAGACTTTTGCGTCATACTTCGTGAACGATTTTCCGAATACCCTTGTCTCAAAAGTCATTACGACCGGCGAGAGCAGGTAAGCGATTATCAAGCCGTAGATTATAGGGCTGATAGCTCCGATGAATTTTCCGATGCCATCCAGAATGCTGTCCAGGTTGGAAAGCATCATGACCAGTATGATCGAGAGCGATATCACGACGAAAGCGGTTATTCCCCACCCGAGGTAGTGTTTATTCCACCTGTAAAACTTCATTTCGCGCCTCCGGCTATTTACAAGCACTATATATAGTATTATACAGCTATTTCATATAATTGTCAAGTCGTTTTTGCAACTGTTTGGTCTATATTGCAAAAATATAAAAAAGTATGGCGCGTGAAAACCGCATATATCATGTTTTGAAAAAATAATTTTATACCCGCCGACAGCTATTGACAAAATACCAGATATGTGCTATAATACATTTCGCAAAAAGGGAGCTGATGACATTCGGCTGAGAGGAAGCGAAACTACGCTTCGACCTGACCTGATGCGGGTAATGCCGCCGTAGGGAAATAAACAGGTTCTTCACCCATTTTGCGATAAATGGGCTTTTTTATTGCCCGGACGAAAGGAAGGACTCGTAATGAGTGAAACGAAAACAACGGCGGAAAAAATGCAGATAAACAAGACTCTCCGCCTTACCGAGACTGCCGTTATGATAGCGGCTGCCGCGGTACTGAGCCTTATCAAGATAGTGGATATGCCGTTCGGCGGGAGCGTAACGCTGTTCAGTATGCTGCCGATAGCGGTGATATCCTATCGCTACGGTGTGCCGTGGGGACTGCTCACCGGTCTGGTGAACGCGCTGATGCAGATGCTGTTTGGTCTTAAGAACCTCACCTACGCCACAAGCACGCCTGCTCTGATAGCGATAATCATGCTCGATTATATCGTAGCGTTCCTTGTCATCGGACTTGCGGGAATGTTCCGCGGCAAGATACGCGACCACGGCACAGCTCTTGCGTTCGGAACGATCATATCCTGCATACTGCGCTATATCTGCCACGTCATTTCCGGCTGCACCGTATGGGCGGGCGTATCTATCCCCACATCCGACGGTCTTATATACTCTCTCGCATACAACGCGACCTACATGATACCGGAAACTATCGTAACTGTCGTGGGAGCATTTTTCGTTGCAAACATCCTCACACTCACCACAACGAACATAAAGCGCGTGCCCTTTAAAGAGGGAGCTGCCATCAAGCTCTACACAGCTCTCCCGATATCCGTCGGCATTATCGTATGTTTTGCGCTTATCTGCGGAATGATGCAGGGCGAGAGCGGCTTCGATATCACGGCACTTGCAAGCGCGAGCGTGTGGGATTGGGTAACTATCTGCACTGTGCTTGTTGTAGCGGCAATATCTTCCGTTATCGTGTATGTTTTCATCACCTATCTGAAAAAAGACCCTAGCAGGGCGCATTGACCTCCCGGAATAAAAAAGAACCCCCTCGGACATCTGCCCGGGGGGTTTAGCGTGTCAATAAAGTAGGTGCAGCGGCGCATTCGCGCTGTCCTTCCGGACGGGACCAGAGCTGCG
>CAMHBE010000368.1 GCA_946183095.1 uncultured Clostridia bacterium
AGCTGAACGACTACATACAAACCGTAGAGACAATGCGGGACTGTCTTTCTGATGAGAGGATAAGTTCCGAGGGACTGACCGCACTGCGGGACTACATCACCGGGCTTTATGAGGACGCCCTCTTTGCCGAAATGAAGAAGGACATTGCTGCACTGAAAATGAAAGCATCTGACGTGCAGAGCGTCACCCTCGGTGTCAATGTCAACGAGCGCTTTGAAGCCGTCAGCATCGGACTTGTCTCCGTCAATAAAAAGCCGTTCAGGAAGTCGGGTATCGTCAGCAATTTTGCCGATGCGCTCTCCGCTAAAGATAAGATACAGGAGAGCGCAGACTGGGACGGTGATTTGCACTATGAGCTCGTAGATCAGGAGAAGAAGCGTGACACCATAGACCGTATGGAGCATAATGCGGGCATGATCGCGGCAATGGCTTCCTGCGCCACCGATGCAAGAGGCAAGTCCACGATCGTAAACGCTATGGCGGACGGTGCATCGGCAAGCTCCACGTTCTATTTAGACACTGTGGTGAATAAAATGCTCGGTTCTCTTGTGAAGAAGCTGCGTGATACGCTGACAAAGTACGCAAATGTGGCGATCGTGAATATCTCCGGACTGGTGCCGGAGTTCGTATATTACATCAGATGTGCGGAGTTCATCAGCGGTCTGACGGAAAAGGGCTGTGTGTTCAGCGAGGCACAGCCGATCAGCGATGCTGAGCGTTCTACACAAGCCAAAGGCTTCTACAATCTGAAACTTGCTCTGAATAGCGGGAATGTCGGCGACATCGTACCAAACGACCTTATCTTCGACCGGAAGCACACGGTCTATATCCTCACAGGTGCAAACCGCGGCGGAAAGACCACGGTCACGCAGGCTGTCGGACAGCTTTTCCTTCTGGCGCAGGGTGGGCTTTTTGTTCCTGCGGAGAGCTTCCGCTATGTCCCTTGCGACTGCATTTATACTCACTTTCCGGCGGATGAGGACAAGACCATGGATCTGGGAAGGCTGGGAGAGGAGTGCGTGCGTTTCAGGGAGATATTTTCGCAGTCCACAGGCAAAAGCCTTCTTCTGCTGAACGAGACATTCTCCACCACCTCTTTTGAGGAGGGTTATTACATTGCAAGAGATGCTGTAAAAGCGCTGCTGACCAAAGCCGTGCGGACGATCTACAATACCCATATGCACAAGCTGGGAAAGAACGCCGAAGAGCTTTCCCGTGACAGTGCGGGCGCAGCTTCACTGATAATGCAGACAGAGGAAGGAAAACGTTCCTTCAGGGTGGCTCTGGCACAGCCGGAGGGTTCGTCCTATGCCAAAGACATTGCGGAAAAGTACGGTGTGACCTATGATATGCTTGTCGGCGGGTAAGGCGTATCCGGCTGTCGGACATACGAAGAGCACCGACCGTGACGTTCAGAAGTTCATCAACGACCTTGCTGTCTATGCTTAACCTGAATAAAATATTATCTCGGTGCAGCGTTAGGCTGCCGCAGGTCAAGGGCGCGTAGCCCTTGTCCCGTCCGGAAGGACAGCGCGAACGCGCCCTGCACCTACTTTATAAAGACACAGACCTCATTTATATACTGTTCACGAACCAAAGCCCGAAGCATATCGCGGCTGCCGCGGCGAACATTATTACAGAAGCTATCGCCGCTTTGTCTATGCCTTTTGCAAGAAAAGCGTACCAGTCGTATTTTATTGACACCTGTCCGTTTTCCGCGTGGGAAAGCGCATTCACAGCATAGTAAATGCCATAGAGCATAAAAGGTATAAGTCCGAGAAAGACCTGTGGGACACTTATGACCGCGCTTTTCTCGAAAAAGCAGAACGACGCAAGTCCGAGAAGCGGCACGAGCAGGTGAAAGTACAGGTTTGCGCCTTTGAACAGCGGGGGATAAGATTTCTCGACTACCGGTGCAAGATAGCACAGCACTGTTATCATGGTAAGCGTTATGCCCACGGTAAAAATGTATTTCAGCAGGTACATCACCTGCGGTATCGCGTCCGCCGACCCGTATATCAGCTCACATACCGCGAATACGCCCGCGTAGATGCCGTACAGGAGATTTGACTGCACCGTAAAGTATTTTACCGAGCCTATGCCGTCCGCCGCGAGATGCTCGTCCGCGTCTATGCCCTTCAGCATGACATACGTGCCGGCTGCTGTGAGGAAAAATGCGAGAAAATTCAGCACTGTGGAAATTATAAACACTGCGTCCATATCATTCGTTTATCCTTGCGCGTATTATTTTTCTCGATGCAGTCTTTACGAACTCATGGTCGCGGAATACGACATTGACGATGCGCTTTGCGGGCATGAACGTATCGTTGACCTCATCGACCTTTCTGCGTATCTCGGCTTCGATATCCTTAGACTTGTATTCGGGGTCGGGATAGATCATCGCGGTTATGATCTGCCCGTCCTCATAGACTACCATTTCCTTTATCGGGCGGAAGGTGGCGAACTTGTTTTCTATCTCCTCCGGTGAGACATTCTCGCCGTTGGAAAGTATTATAAGGTTCTTTTTGCGTCCGGTGATGTAGAGATAGCCGTCATCGTCCTTGTGTCCGAGGTCGCCGGTCTTTAGCCAGCCGTCTTCCGTAAGCGTATTGGCAGTCTCCTCGGGGTTTTTGTAGTAGCCCTTCATCACGGACGGGCTTCTTGCCCAGATCT
>CAMHBE010000369.1 GCA_946183095.1 uncultured Clostridia bacterium
TTATTATAACATTATTTTTACATACTGTCAACTATAATAATGCACGATATATTATGTTAATTTTGTACAAATACGTTCTGTTTTAATCATCGGAGACGTACACCAAAGACATTTTATATCCATGATTCCCCGGTTAAGATCCGCCGTCACATCAATGTTATCGCAAGCATGGTGAGGTCATCGAACTTCTCCGCTTCACCGACAAATTCATCGACCTTTTCCTGAACGACGGGAAGAAGGTCGTGGGGACCCTTTTCCTTGTTTTCATTGAGCGCCGCGAGCATACGCTCCTCACCGAACAGTTCTTCTTCACCGTTCGTGGCTTCTGCAAGTCCGTCCGTATAGAGGAACAGCATACTGCCCTTTTCGAGCTGTATCTCATATTCGCTGTACTCCATACCGTCTATGCTGCCGACAACGAAGCCGTGCTGATCTCTCAGGAACTCAAATTCACCGCCGGCTTTCTTTATGATAGGGTATTCGTGTCCGGCGTTGGATGCTATTATCCTGCCCGTCGATATCTCCAGCACGCCGAACCATACCGTGACGAACATTTCCTCGTCATTTTTCTTGCATATCGCGGAATTTGTCTGCATGAGCACTTTAGACGGCGACCCGCCCTGCATCGCAAAGTTCTGTATAAGTATCTTCGACATCATCATGAAAAGAGCCGCGGGAACTCCCTTGCCGCTGACATCCGCCATTACGATGCCGAGATGATCGCTGTCCGTGAGAAAGAAATCGTAGAAATCCCCGCCGACCTCCTTTGCGGGAGTCATGGTAGCGTAAATGTCGAACTCTTTCCTGTCCGGGAAAGCGGGATAGATATTCGGGAGCATATCCGCCTGTATCTTCCGGGCAAGTTCAAGCTCGGTGCCTATGCGCTCCTTCTCCTTGGTGATCTCGGTTATGTCGGTGATATACTGTTTTGTTTTCTTTGAAAGGTCGTCGAACGCTTCGGCGAGCACCTCTATTTCGTCTTTGGTCTTATATACGGGTCTCATCTCAAACAGCTTGCCTGTTCTTGCCCCTTCCATGATATCTGCGGTCATGCTCTCTATAGGTCTGACTATCCTTCCCGCGAAATCCAGAACACCGACGATACATACTATCAGTACCGAAAGTGCTATGAGCGTCATAGCCTGCGTGGCTGTGGAACTGCCCTGCTGATAGGACTCGCTCGCTTCCTCGTTAATCCTGTCGTATTCGGCAAGCAGGCGGGAGGTCGGAAGCTCCGCCGCTTCCCTGCTCACGACCGAGACCGCTGTCCAGTTGATGACACCGAGCGGAGTGCCGCACATATAATACTCGGCTCCGCCAATATCAATGACTCTCAGCCCCGTTTCCGAAGCGAGCGCGTCGGTCACGAAGGCGGCAAGAGCCGTGTTGCTGCCGCTCCTGAGGTCTTCCGCATCATCGGAGAGCTTCACATCGAAAATACCGTTGTTCTCCGGAGCGAACACGACCTGCCCCTTATCATTTATGATAGTCATGAAACCGCTGTCGGAATATGACTCCTCAACATAGTCCTCCAGGGTATCGAGATATATGTCTATGCCTATCACCCCGATCATCTTTCCCTTTTCATATACGGGAGCCGAGCAGGTAACGCAGTCCTGACCGGTATATGTATCTTTCGTCACGCCGGAAAAGAATATGTCTCCGGAATCCGCCGCTCCCCTGTACCACGGTCTGTCCAGCACCGGAAAACTGAGCAGTTCGCCGTTCTCATCAAATTTGTTGGAAGCGGTTTTGTCGATACCGATATGAGTGCCGTCCTCAAATCCGATATACACGTTCGTTTTATACGGCGAACTCGTGTATATCGCCGTCATTGTGTCGGTAAGGCGTGAGGCTATCGGCAGATACTCCGACTTTGTATAATCCACGCCCTGCGCGTAGAGCACCTGCGCGGTGACTGTGCCGTCGGTGGCGGGGTCGGGAAGATAGACTTTTCCCGGAACTATGCTGCTTCGATTATTGAACAATTCCTCCGCAAGAGTTTTCAGCGTTACAACATCTTTGCGTACCATTGTGAACATACCGTCGGAGATATACGCCTGCATATCGTTTATCTTGACCATGGCGGATTCCAGAACACTGTGCATCGTTTCCTCGGATATCGTGCCGATAGCCTCCTGCTGATCGAGCCTTGTGCTCTCCACCACATCTGAGAGCACTTTGTTCCGATACAGCGATATCAGAACATATACCGCCACGAATACCGCAAGTATAACGATAACAAGGTTTAGTATCTTCTGGTGAAGGCCACCTATGGTTATCCCGAATATTTTCTTCATTTTATCACCCGAAAACAGTCTTTATGTAAATAGCAGACAGACCCGTTCTGCCTTTAATAAAGTATTATATCACATTTACCACCAGATTGTCAATGACCATACCGCAAAAGAACACTCCCGTATCGGAAGTGCTCCCCATATACCGATTTTATACAAAAATATGATTTTGTTATTTCTGCTGCAATTAAATAGCGGTATTTTTGTTTTCTCACATATTGGATTTATCAATATGCCAAAGTAATAACGATCTCCGGCATTGATTCAGTACACACTGCTCAAACAAACAGATCTGCTATATCCGGCTGATGAGGACCTGCACGACTGACCTTTAATTTCCCGAAAAACAAAAAATTACCTATAATATAAAACGGA
>CAMHBE010000370.1 GCA_946183095.1 uncultured Clostridia bacterium
TGTATCTATGAATATCCAGTCGTAGTTTGCCGCCGCAAAAGACATCAGGCTGTCGGTGCGGGTGCCGTACAGCAGCGCGGCAGGGTCTTCGGGAACATCCCCCGCAGTTATGACATCCAGACCGCTGCGCACATCACGGTGCAGCACGTCCGTAACCTCGTTCAGCATACCCGAAAGGTATGTTGAAAGCCCGATGCTGTTGTCGAGCTGCAAGAGCAGATGCAGTGCGGGTCTGCGCATATCGCAGTCTATCAGCAGAACCCTTGCGCCCGCTTCCGCCACGGCGACAGCGAGATTTACACAGGTCGTGCTCTTGCCCTCGGACGGCGAACAGCTTGTGACGACTGCCGAAGCCGCCGTGCTGTCGGGCAGCACTCCCGACAGGTTCACCAGCATACGCCGATAGGCATCCCACACGGTTTCGGGAGTGTGCTCCGACAGTATGAACTGCCTTGCCCTCTCGTCGGGCATTTTCCCGAACCTGCCCGAACGCTTATTTTTTTCCTGCATCAAAGTATCACCGGACATTCCTGATAAACTTCGATGAAGTATCAGTGAACTATTGCCTGTTCGGTATCTTTATCGAAGAGGTGGATGCGGTTCGGGTCGAGAGCTACGGTTATCGTGCTGCCGTAGCGCGCGGTCGTGTTCGCATCAACTTTCGCCGTCCACTGCACTTTCTTGACATTTGCGTAAGCATCGTCGCTGAACTGGCGATCGACTTCACCGGGTTTCTCGTTGAGCAGGTTGAAATACAGCAGGGCTTCCGAACCGAGCAGCTCATAGCCGTTTATCTTAACTTCTATCTGTGTGTCGGGATGCACGGACAGCTCCATTTCGCTCTCGAAGATACGTTCGGGGCGTATGCCCATGATGACCTTCTTGCCGATGTAGCCTTTCTCACGCACCGCGTCGGCTTTCTTGCCGGGGAGCTTTATGCTGTGGCGGTCGAAGTCGAGGAACAGGTCACTTCCCTGCTCTCTGATCTCCGCATTGACGAAGTTCATCTGAGGGGAACCGATAAATCCCGCAACGAAAAGGTTGTCGGGGTTGTTGTAGAGTTCGCGGGGAGAAGCCACCTGCTGAACTATGCCGTCTTTCATGACGACGATACGGGTGCCGAGCGTCATAGCCTCCGTCTGGTCATGCGTTACATAGATAATGGTAGCTCCGAGACGCTGGTGAAGTGCCGATATCTCCGCGCGCATCTGCACACGCAGCTTTGCGTCGAGGTTGGAGAGCGGCTCGTCCATGAGGAACACTTTCGGCTCACGGACTATAGCACGTCCCATTGCGACACGCTGACGCTGACCGCCGGAGAGAGCGGCAGGCTTGCGTTCGAGCAGGTCTTCGAGGTCGAGTATCACAGAAGCGTCGGCAACTTTCTTGTTGACTTCGTGCTTCGGGGTCTTGCGGAGTTTCAGACCGAACGCCATGTTCTCCTTTACCGACATATGCGGGTAGAGCGCGTAGTTCTGGAATACCATTGCGATATCGCGGTCTTTCGGCTCAACGTCGTTCATTATCTTCCCGTCGATCAGGAACTCTCCGTCGGAGATATCTTCGAGACCCGCTATCATTCGCAGGGTGGTGGATTTGCCGCAGCCCGAAGGACCTACAAAGATGATGAACTCCTTGTCCTCGACTTCGAGGTTGAAATCCTTGACCGCTTCAAAACCGTTGGGGTATATTTTGTAGATATGCTTTAAAGACAGACTTGCCATTGTTCAGTCCTCCTGTTATGATAATTCATTGTCAAAGCTGAAAACCGGTCTCCCGCTCTCCCAGCGTATCGGCATCAGCATCGTGTGGCGGTTGGGGTCATACAGCGGGTCGCCCTTTATCTCGGACTCCGTCCTTGCGTGGAACACGAGGATATCGTTACCGTCATCGTCGGTGGTGAAGGAGTTGTGCCCGGGTCCGTAAATGCCCTTCGCCGCATCGGTTTTCAGCACGGGGTAACGTTCCTTCCGCCAGCTGAGCGGATCGAGCAGGTCGCTGCCCTCGCCTGCCGTGAGCATACCCATGCAGTAGGCGGCTCCCGTATCGCTTGCGGAGTAGGTGAGGAATATCTTCCCATCCCGCTTTATCACCGCGGGACCTTCGTTCACCCAGAACCCGTGGCGTTCCCAGTCGTAATCGGGGGTGGTGAGCAGCACCTGCACGGTATCGAGGGTATTGCCGTTCTTCATCCTCGCTATGTAGAGGTTGGATATCTGCTTACCGACACCGACCTTTTCCGCCCAGACATAGTAGTTCACGCCGCCGCTCTCAAACACGGTCGCATCCAGCGAGAACGCTCTGAACGAGAACTCGTCGTCGGGGCTGCACCTCATCATGCCGAGTTCCGTCCAGCTTCCCGAGAGCGGGTCACTGTCGGCACATTCGAGGACGTAGGGGCGTATCTTCCAGATATCGTCTCTCTCGCCGCCCGCGAAATATATGTACCATTTTCCGAAAACGTGATGCAGTTCCGGAGCCCAGATATGCTTGCTCATAGGTCCGCTCCCGTGGCATTTCCAGACGGTGATCTCCTCCGCGTCCGCGAGAGAGGCGAGGGTGTCCGCTCTGCGCAGCACTATGCGGTCGTACTCCGGCACAGATGCCGTAAAGTAGTATTTCCCGTCGGTATGGCGGTAAACATAAGGGTCGGCACGCTGCATT
>CAMHBE010000371.1 GCA_946183095.1 uncultured Clostridia bacterium
CTCAGCTTGAGTGTAAGGCAAGAAGAGTTGGTGGTGCCAACTATCAGGTACCTATGGAAGTCAGACCCGCAAGACGTCAGACCCTTGGTCTTCGCTGGATCGTAAGCTATGCAAGATCCAGATCCGAGCGCACCATGAAGGAGCGTCTCGCTGCTGAGCTCATCGACGCTTCTAACGCTACAGGCGGAGCATTCAAGAAAAAAGAAGAAATGCACAAGATGGCTGAGGCCAACCGTGCTTTCGCACATTACAAATGGTAAACACTAAAGGAGCATTGAAACGATGAAAAGAGAGTACCCACTCGAAAAAACAAGAAATATCGGTATCATGGCTCACATCGACGCAGGAAAGACGACCACCACTGAGCGTATCCTTTACTATACGGGTATCAACCGTAAGTTAGGTGAGGTTCACGATGGTGCAGCTACCATGGACTGGATGGTTCAGGAGCAGGAGAGAGGTATCACCATCACTTCCGCTGCTACAACAGCTCCCTGGAAAGACCACCGTATCAACATCATCGATACTCCCGGTCACGTTGACTTTACTGTAGAGGTTGAGCGTTCCTTACGTGTTCTCGACGGTGCCGTTACGGTCATGTCCGCAAGAGGTGGTGTTGAGCCCCAGACTGAGACAGTTTGGAGACAGGCTGAGCACTACGGCGTACCCCGTATGGTATTCGTAAACAAGATGGACATCATCGGAGCTGATTTCTTTAATGTTGTTCACATGATCAAGGATCGTCTCAAGAACGAGGCGGTCGCTATCCAGGTTCCCATCGGAGCCGAGGATTCCTTCCAGGGAATCATCGACCTTATGACACTCCGTGCCGAGGTCTACACAAGTGAAGACGGAATGCAGTATGAGGACAGGGAAGTTCCTGCCGATATGGTTGATTTCGTCAACTCTAAGAGAGAAGAGATGATCGAGAAGATCGCCGAGACAGACGATGAACTCACAATGAAGTATCTTGATGGTGAGGAGATATCCATCGAGGAACTCAAGACAGCTCTTCGTAAGGCTACGATCGAATGTAAGCTTATCCCCGTAACATGCGGAACATCCCTTAGAAACAAGGGTGTTCAGATGCTCCTGGATGCTATCGTCGATTACATGCCTGCACCTACAGACATCGCAGCTATCAAGGGTATCAACCCTGAGACAGAGCAGGAAGAGGACAGACCTTCTTCTGATGAGGAGCCTTTCTCCGCTCTTGCTTTCAAGATCGCTACCGATCCTTTCGTAGGTAAGCTCTGCTTCTTCAGAGTTTATTCCGGTATCCTTGAGTCCGGCTCCTATGTTCTTAATGCTACTAAGAACAAGAAGGAGAGGATCGGACGTATCGTGCAGATGCACGCTAACGACCGTAAGGAGATCACTGAAGTATTCTCCGGAGATATCGCTGCAGCTATCGGACTTAAGGACACAACAACAGGTGATACGCTCTGCGACGAGGATCACCCCATCATCCTTGAGTCCATGGAATTCCCCGAGCCCGTTATCGAGGTTGCTATCGAGCCCAAGAGCCGCGCTTCCCAGGAGAAGATGATCGTTGCTCTTCAGAAGCTGGCTGAGGAAGATCCTACATTCAAGACATACACCAACCAGGAAACAGGTCAGACAATCATCGCTGGTATGGGTGAGCTTCACCTTGATATCATCGTTGACCGTCTGTTCCGTGAGTTCAAGGTCGAGGCAAACGTTGGTGCGCCTCAGGTTTCCTACAAAGAGACCATCCGCAAGACTGTCGAGGCAGAAGGACGTTTCGTACGTCAGTCCGGTGGTCACGGTCAGTATGGTCACTGCTGGCTCAGACTCGAGCCCGTTGAGCCCGGTGAGGGTTACTCCTTCCACAATGAGACTGTCGGAGGATCTATCCCCAAGGAGTTCATCGCTCCCATCGATGCCGGTGTTCAGGAAGCTATGCAGGCCGGTGTCCTGGGCGGTTATCCTGTTGTTGACGTCAAGGTTACTGTTTATGACGGTTCCTACCACGATGTCGACTCTTCAGAAATGGCATTCAAGATCGCAGGATCCATGGGATTCAAGGCCGGTATGGCCAAGGCTGATCCCTGCCTCCTCGAGCCCATCATGAAGGTTGACGTTGAAGTACCCGATGATTATCTCGGTGACGTTATCGGCGGTCTTAACTCCAGAAGAGGCCAGATCAAGACGATCGAGCCCCTCAACGGTTCACAGCAGATCCATGCTGAGGTACCTCTTGCAAACATGTTCGGTTACGCAACTGCTCTCCGTTCCACAACTCAGGGACGTGGTACATTCGTAATGCAGATCAGCCACTTTGCAGAGACACCTAAGAGCATCATGGAGGAGATCCTTAAGAAGTAATATTCTGGGGTCATACAAAGGGTTTGCGGTAACTCATATGCCGTACTTGAAAGAGTATCGGAAAAATTGTAAAATATGTGGTATCGCGCGACCCGGCGTAGAAAGAAATAAAAATAAAATTTTTAAAAATTTCTAGGAGGAAATTTCAAATGGCTAAGGAAAAGTTTGTACGTACAAAGCCACACGTAAACATCGGAACAATCGGTCACGTTGACCACGGTAAGACTACTCTTACAGCTGCTATCACAAAGGTACTTGCTGAAAGAGTTGAAGGTAACGAAAAGGTAGACTTTGAGAATATCGATAAGGCTCC
>CAMHBE010000372.1 GCA_946183095.1 uncultured Clostridia bacterium
CTATGAACCGTTCGGTGCTGAAATTGCCTTCCGGCAGGTATATGAGGTGAGGAGCATTGACCCCGTTGGCGCGGATAACGCAGGTCGATGCTGTCAGCCAGCCCGCATGACGCCCCATTATCTCTATTATGGTGACGGATTCCACACTATATACGGAACTGTCGCAGACGATCTCCTGTACGGTGGTTGCAACATACTTCGCTGCTGAACCGAATCCCGGGGTGTGGTCGGTGGCGCACAGGTCGTTGTCGATAGTTTTGGGTATGCCGATTATGCGCACATCTTCGCCGTGCTTCTCCGCATACGCCGAGAGCTTCATCACCGTGTCCATGGAGTCGTTTCCGCCTATGTAGAGGAATGCTTTGATGTCGTGCTTGCGGAAGCAGTTCATTATCTTTTCATATACAGTGCTGTCGGTATCGGCATCAGGCAGCTTGTATCTGCATGAGCCGAGGACTGTGGATGGTGTCTGTTTGAGCAGTTCCATGTCGTCGTTGGAACGGATAAAGTTTTTCAGGTCGATTATGTTGTTGTTTATTATACCTTCAATGCCGTTTATTGAGCCGAAAACCGCATCTATATCGGATGTTTTCAGCGCTTCGGAGAATGCCCCCACGAGGGATGAATTTATGGCGCAGGTGGGACCGCCGGATTGTGCGATTGCAATATTCATAAGTATTTCCTTCCTTTTATTTCTTTACTTTATTATAGCATATTTTATTGTTTTTTACAGCTGTTTTGCGTATTTTCCTTGTTTTGTCCAAAAAAAATTTCCGTAAATCGTTTCCAGATAACATTTTTGTCAACGAGTGATGTTCTTACTGCCGAAAATAATGAACAATGTGATGTAAATTTATAGTATTTTATAAAAAATTCGCGTTTGCTATTGAAATTTTTCTCGTTTTGGTGTACAATAATAAATATATTGGCTTTTTACGCCTGTAGAGTATTTCTGATTTTAAGTTATGAAATTGATAGTTAAGGAAAGGTTCTGGAATGGATAAAGTTCTTGACATTTTGCGAAACAGATGGGTGAAGTTCGGCGTATCCTTTCTTTCGCTGCTGATGCCGGTATTCCTGATATTTGTTGACTGGCTCGCATTCGCTTATTATCTCAGACCCGTGAACGAAGTACCGCTGTTCCTGCTGTATGTGCTGGTTAATTTTGTATTCGGCGGACTTATGTTCTACACAAGACATCAGATCATTACAAGACTGGTCGTGTGCATAACGCCCGTGCTCGCGTTCGTCCTGCTCATCATCGCATTCGGGCAGTGGTATCTTATAGTGCCGCCGGTAGCTGTCTGTGCATTCACGTTCCTTGCGGCAGGCACGAACGAGACGTTCAAGACTATACTCGGCACGATCTATCTGCTGATGTTCGTCGTGGGAACACTCGTTTACCTGACAATGCTGAATTTCAACCTCACGGTGCAGACGTTCCTTGAAAAAGTCACGGAATGTGATATATCGAAACGTTCGGACGTTTACAGCTACTCGCCGGACAATACTTACCGCGTTGTGATGTATGTTGACGACGCGGGAAATGAACGGAGCCTTACGAGCTACTACATTGAAAAGACCGCAGATGATGTGTCCCTGCCTTATCTCAACTGCTACAAGCATCTGTACAGCCTGAAAGTGCTGGTAACTATGGATCAGTCATCGGTCGTGTACAAATGGCTCAACAATGATGAACTTTAT
Source organism: uncultured Clostridia bacterium (assembly GCA_946183095.1). Taxonomy (GTDB): domain Bacteria; phylum Bacillota; class Clostridia; order Oscillospirales; family Ruminococcaceae; genus Ruminiclostridium_E. Next base: position 1,705 of record CAMHBE010000372.1, read on the forward strand.
ATTAACGGCAGGGCAAAGAACATCAAGGAGATGTTCGAGCAGGCTGACGAACTCCGCAATGCTCCCGAGGAAGAAGAGGAAGAAGCGGATTCGGATGCGGAAGTTCTCACATATTTCGAGACTCACGATTTTGACGATGAGGAATATTACGGTACAAGCGCTCCGGAAGCTGCAGTCCCGGTCACGGAAGCCTCAGAGCAGGATGAGACCGTGTACGAATGATCTGCAGCAGGATCCCCGCAATTTACCGAAAGGACGGTGAGCCGTTCAATGACTCGTCAATTGAATATTGCAGGCAGCAACTCAAATGAGATATACACATTATTCTATCCGAGCAATCTGATGAATTTCTGCCGATACGATTTTTCGCTGTTTCTGGAGCACTGTACGGATCTGTGCAGGCTTGCCGCCAGAACAGGCGAATACAATATTGACGACGTTTACGCTATCCGGAACTCTATCTCCGGATGTCACAAATACTATGAACAGAATATGCGGACAACTTTCGAGAAGATCGTTGTCGATTGCTGGATAGATTATCTCTGCAAGCAGAGCGAGATCAGCGTCAATACGCTATGGCAGAGCTTCATGAAATGCCGCAATCCCTTTGAAAAAGCGATATTCGGCAGGCTTTCCGATTACCGCTACAACCGTGCTATCAACGAATGGACAAATCTGACAAAGATGCAGGAATACGCCCGCACAAAGGTGGATTTCGTGTTCGGCGTGTCGATACGTTCGCCGCAGCATGCTGTAGCGCGCGCGAATTACTTTGACCTGCTGTTCAACGTTGCCGCCAATGAGCAGGGATTCCCGGTGTCGGAGATAGCGAGCACCGGTGTGTATTCGGCGGGAAGACTGCCAAATTCACCGTTCGTCATGAGTTCGGCAGCCCGTGAGATAGCTCGCAACCAGCTTAAAGATATCGAATACAAGGACGGTTATA
>CAMHBE010000373.1 GCA_946183095.1 uncultured Clostridia bacterium
CAGAAGGCGTTATTCCGGTGGCAAAGGTATTGATTTTTGGCGCCGGATATGGTATAATAAAATAAATTCCTGTAAAGGGGGTGCCCGTCATAACAGCCGAAAATGATATCCCGAGGAAAATAAGAAAGTACCGTGATACACTGTATATCATAGGTTCCGGTACCATAGCCCTCGGCATCTGGAACGCGGTGAGGATATTCCTTATGGTCCTTAACTCGCCGCAGATACTTATAACGCCAAGGTTGACCGAAGTAATAAACGGTGTACCCGGAATAATTGTCCTGTTTCTGGTAACTGCCGCGGTGGTGGGCGTACTGCTTAGCATATATCTGTTTGTAGGCAGGAAAGCGCGTGAAGAGGGGCTCGGCAGAAAAAAGCATTCGTTTTATATAGCATTCATCGTTCTGCTCATTCTTTTTCATGCGGTCGGAGCCATATCCAGCGGTATTGCGTTTTTCGGCAGTATCGGAGAACCCGAAGAAGTTAATCTTAGCCATCCGGTGTCGGTGATAGTTGATGTGACAGCAGCGGTAACTCTTGCGGAGATGCTTGTCTCGGCTGTCAAGATAAGGGTATATGAACGGAACGGTGTGGGATAATGCAGAAGGATTTTCACTATTACGCTACATACTGTGCGGCTCATCTTGCGGGATTTACGCATGAAGAGTGCATGGAAATATGTTACAGTGCGCAGCTTGTCGATCTCTGTTCTGCGACGCTGTTAAGAAAAATTAAAGCTCCCGAGGAAGCCGCGACAACACAGCTTCAGCTGGAGCTTATGGATACAAAGCCCGATATTGCGGGATTGCAGAACATCACCCGTATATGGGCTTCCTTTCATTTTTTGCCGTCCGATCTGTATGCGTCAAGAAATGGAGCGCCGAAGATATATCTTGATAAATACCGGCTGATATGCAATACGAACAGCGATCTTCTTGTCGAGACGGTAAAACTCGCGAAGGACAAGGGTGCGCCGGCTGTCGGGCTGGCTATGCACGTTCTCGCGGATACATGGGCGCACAGGTATTTTGCGGGTACCCCCTCGTTGGTGATAAACAACACAGATCATTATTTCTACGAGCTGGTTCCCGACGCTGACGGCTTTTCGGAGCGTCCCGTGAAGTTCATACACGCTCCCTCGGCGAAAGACGATCCCGTGAATGGCATTTACGTCAACACTATCCGTCAGAACAGTGAGAAGTCGGTGATGAATCTCGGACACGGCAGAGCCGGGCATCTTCCGGATTACAGCTACGCACGGTACAAATATCTGCCCGCGTGGGGAGATTACGAAGAGATAGTGAAGGACAACCCTTCGGACTATATGAACGCGTTCTGTCAGATGATCTACGCGCTGAGATATCTGCACGGGGATGAGCCTTCATTTGAGAAGAACAGGTATGATACCGAAGCAGTGCTGCCGTGGAAGGACAGGATAAAAGAGATACTTGAAAAAAGGCAGACGGACGCGTGCGATGACTGGAAAAAGCTCGGCAAGGATATTTCCGGGAATGATATCGAGGATTTCGATATCGGTAAGTATCAGCCAGAATATTTGGAGGCAGCCGACAAGGACAACACGTTCCTCGGCAGATTCACAGCCGCTGCAGTCGAGCAGAAAAGCATGGTCACATATCATATCTGCAAGTCGGGCAGCAAGCTCGCCGGAGTTTCTGTCGTAAAGAAGAGCAGGGAAAGAGGCGGTAAGAAATGAACTGGATACAGCGGATAGGGAAGATAATGACCGGTGTGCTGTTCGTCATCGCGGGCATCATATTTATCCTGCTGCCTGATCTGAATTATATGCTGCTGCTTCTGGGGCTCAGTTTGTATCTGCTGTTCCACGGAGCAAGGATGATGATATATTACTTCACCATGGCGCGGCTCATGGTGGGCGGAAAGTCGATACTGTACAAGAGCATCATACTGCTCGATCTGGCGATATTTACCGCATCTATGACGAGTTTCAGCCCTTTGTATCTGATAATCTACCTTGTGGGTATATTTTCGGTATCCGGCGTTGTGGATATTCTCAGAAGCGTTGAGGCAAAGAAGCTGGACGCACCCGAATGGAAATTCAAAATGGCAGTGGGGATTTTCAGCATCATTATTGGTATAGCGGCGGCAGTGTCCGGGATATTGCTTCCTTCGACACAGATACCTGTGTATATCTATGGCGGAGGTCTGATCTGGCGGGGTCTGACCGGCATAATGTCAGCGTTCCGTAAGACTGATGCTATTTACATACAGTAATGCGGGGCAGGCATATCATGATGTTTGTAAGCTGTGCTGTGATCGCTGCTGACGCAGATCATAATTTGGCGGTGAAAGAGTAAATGAGTTTAAACAAAATGATATCCAAAGCAGGCTCAGCGACAGTAACGGTAACAGTATTTCTGTTTGCGGTATTTCTTATAGTCAATTATTCTATTGGCAGCTACTTTGTTTGCCTGATCTTGCCGATAGGGTTTATCATGATGACGGCAGGTCTGCAAAACGAGTGCGAAGATGAACGCAGAGTCGCTGCGAATATCGGATTGATCCTTGCCGCGGTGTATGCTACGTTTATCATGCTCGTCTATTTTTCACAGCTGACTACGGTAAATAACGAACAGCTGAATGAACAAGCGGCAAAGCTGTT
>CAMHBE010000374.1 GCA_946183095.1 uncultured Clostridia bacterium
ATCGGCAGCGATTTTTCGGAGGTACGCCGGGACGGCGATCGTCTGATATGCGACGCGGGAGCTCCCCTCTTGAAGATCTGCAATGCCGCAAAAAACGAGTCCCTGACAGGTCTTGAATTTGCTTACGGCATACCCGGCAGCGCAGGCGGCGCTCTTTACATGAACGCGGGAGCCTTCGGCGGTGAGATGAAAGATGTCGTTTCGTACTGCGAATACCTCGATGACGACGGAACGGTAAAACGCATGGATATCGCGGATATGCAGCTTTCCTACCGTCACAGCGTTTTCTGCGGAACGGGAAAGGTCATTCTTACGGTATGTTTTGAGCTGCAAAAAGGCAGCAAGGAAGAGATATCCGCAAAGATGAACGATATAATGAGCAGACGGCGTGATAAACAGCCCCTCGAATATCCCAGCGCGGGCAGCACTTTCAAGCGTCCGGAGGGTCACTTTGCCGCGAAGCTCATAGAGGACAGCGGGCTGAAAGGCTTCACTGTGGGCGGTGCGCAGGTCAGCGAAAAGCACAGCGGATTTGTGATAAACCGCGGCGGCGCAACTGCCGAGGATGTAAAAGAACTTATCGGAAAAATAAAAGAAAAGGTTTTCGAGGATTCGGGCGTTATGCTCGAATGCGAGATGCTGATAGTTGAGTGAAATAAATATGCAGAATAAAATGGAATTTATCATTGTTACCGGAGTTTCCGGCTCCGGAAAGTCAAGTGCAGCAAAGGTGCTCGAAGATATCGGGTACTTTTGTATCGACAATATGCCGCCGGCCCTGATCAAAAGCTTCATCGATCTGACGGTCAGCGGCCACGCGATTGATAAGGCGGCTTTCGTCGTTGACGTGAGAAGCCGGTCCTTCTTTGATGATTTTCAGAATGTGCTGAAGGATATCGGGTACTTTTGTATCGACAATATGCCGCCGCAGCTGATGCCGAAATTCGCAGAACTGTGCGGCGACAATACGAACATCGAAAAAGTGGCGTTCGGCGTGGATATCCGCGGCGGTGAACTTTTCCTGCAATTCTGGGAGAACGTTCAGGCAATGCGTAAAGCGGGAATGAACGTGAAAATTCTGTTCATCTACGCAGACAAGGATGTTATCAGAAGAAGATACAAGGAGACGCGCCGCAAGCATCCTCTGTACGACATAGCGGGCGGTGATCTCGACGAGGCTATCGACGACGAGTTCGAGATACTGATGCCGATACGCGAAAAAGCTGATTACTACATAGATTCGAGCCTTACATCGACTGCGAAATTCAAGGAAAATATGCTGAAACTTTTCCTCGGAAATATTTCCGACAGCATGGCTATCACCTGTCTGTCATTCGGCTTCAAGTACGGTGTTCCCGACGAAGCAGACCTTGTGTTCGATGTACGGTTCCTGCCGAACCCCTTCTACGTTCCCGAACTGAAGCACAAGACAGGCGAAGACAAGGAAGTGCGGGACTATGTTATGGATTCCGAGATATCGGTGGCGTTTCGTCAGAAGCTGTTCGACATGATCGATTTCCTTGTTCCGCAGTACATAGCCGAAGGAAAGAGCCAGCTCGTCATTGCGTTCGGCTGCACGGGCGGCAAGCACAGAAGCGTCACATTTGCGGAATTTACCAACGAATTCCTCAAAGAAAAGGGGTATGTGGTGCACGCCCTTCACAGAGATGCACAGAAATGATGCGGGTGGTATGGTATGTCATTTTCCGGCGATGTGAAAAATGAACTGTGCGGCTGTGATGTTCCCGAAGAACTTAGACGTGAGCTTTGTCTCGGTATGCTCTATGGTCTAAGGGGCGATGAACAGTATTTCAGCACGTTCGACAGATATATTGCGATGTTTGTAAAAAAGGCATTCCCCCGGAACATCATGAATGTGGAAAAGATAAAGACCGGAAAAGGTGAAAGTTTCGTTGTCAGTCCGAGGGATGCAAAAATGCTGCTTGCACAGGGTTTTACGGACAGCGAAGCCGAACGCGCTTCCGAGGGCAATGATGCCGCAGTCGGGATATTTCTCCGCGGCGTGTTTCTGACCTGCGGCAATGTGTATGTTCAGAAAGCGGGGTATCATCTCGAAATTTCTCCATCAAGCAGCGAGAAATGCAGAAAACTGCATGATATAATAAATGAGCACGGTATGAGCATAAACCTCTCACACCGCGGTGAAAAGATGTTTCTCTACAGCAAGGACAGCGAGAACATTTCGGATATCCTGACATTCATCGGCGCTATGCAGGGTGCTATGGAGATAATGAACATCAAGATATTGAAGGATGTCCGCAGCAATATAAACCGGTCGGTAAACTGCGAGACTGCAAACATTGACCGAACGGTAAAGGCTTCGACAAAGCAGATCGACGATATAAAGCTGATATTCGACAGTATCGGTGCGGAAAACCTCAGCGACGATCTCCGCGAGATAGCGGAACTACGGCTGAACAATCCCGATATGTCACTTCGCGACCTCGGAAATATCGCAGAACCGCGCATTACCCGAAGCGGAGTGAACCACAGATTCGAGCGGCTTGCAAAACTTGCCGACGAGATACGAAAGAAAGACATCCCTTAGATCAGCGTGTCAATAAAGTTGTTGCAACGGCGCGTTCGCGCTGTCTTTGCAGACGGCACAAGG
>CAMHBE010000375.1 GCA_946183095.1 uncultured Clostridia bacterium
CCACACGTATCTATCGTATGGTCGGGATCTTTTGTATCATATATTTGTTTTCATTTCCGAAACAAACTCGGGCTTATTCTTGTACGATAGATAGAACGGTCTGCCGCTGTATCCGAGATAAGCGTTGAAGCGCTCGATATACACCCGATCGGTCATCATTTCAAGGACATCCTTTTCGGGAACGAAAACAGTTTCAAGGCTCTCCTCGGTGGCTGTCGGAACACCGCCCGTCTGCGTGCAGATAAAGTCAAGTATGACCTTTGTCGGTACAGTCTTTACACCGTTATAGCCGGGATATGAAGCGGTATTCGACGATATGCAGAACAATTCGCCGACCTGCACAGATATCCCTGTTTCCTCCATGATCTCGCGTTTAAGACCGTCAATGACATTCTCGCCGATCTCTATGATACCACCGGGGAACTCCCAGCCCCTACGGGCATTTTTCATCATAAGTATCTCGCCGCTGCCGTTACGGACTATCCCCGCAGCGGAAACTATATGTGTAGGAAGGATGACCTCATCCGTCAACGAAAGTTTCCCCCTCTCTAATAAGTTTGAACGTCACGCTTTTTGCTTTCAGTCCGCTTTGTGCAAAATACAGTCTGATCGTTGTATAGCGTGAATAGATCTGTGATTTTCTCGTGATCGTCACATCTTTTCCGCCTGTACCGTTGAAAGTGAAGTTTCCCCACGGTATGCCTACCTCAAACAATGTTACGGGTATCTGTGCAAGTTCCCCGCATTCCGAGCTTGCGATTATAGATGCTTCATATTCCCCGAAATGCTTTACATCGAGCACGAAGACGATATTTGAGCCTTTGTCCGTGCGGTATCCGTCCAGCGGTACGGTAACTTCTCCGTCAAGTACGAACACTTCCACATTCTCGCCGAGCTGCTCGTTTTCTTCCTCGGGACGGTTTATAATCTCAACATCTTCCAAGCAGCCCTGCACTCTTTCCATTGCACGGGTAGTCATTGCAAAACGAAGGATGTTCTTCGCGTTTCTTTGCAGCTCTCCGCGTGTAAGACCGCCGCTTTCCAGCATAGACAGCGTATTGTCCTTGCTGTGAGCAGCATCCGGGCAGACCATATAGGTATCGTTCTGTGCCCGCGCCATTGCCGCAAGATCGCTCTTATCGGGCTTATTGCCGCGGCGGTTGATATTCGCCCACCAGTCGGTCATGGTGATGCCTTCGTAATGCCAGTCGTCACGCAGCAGCATGGTGTTGAGTTCGTAGTTTCCGGCAGTCCACACACCGTTGAGGGAGCCGTATGTGGTCATTATCGTTTTAGCATTTCCCTTCCCTACCGCGATGCCGAAACCTTTCAGATAGATCTCGCGCAGTGCTCTCTCCGACACTATCGAGTCGAGGAAGTGACGGTTGAGCTCCTGATTGTTGCAGCAGAAATGCTTTACGGTTCCGGTAACTCCGGCGCTGTGCAGTCCGTTAAGTTCCGCGGCAGCCATTTCACCGCACAGCAGCGGGTCTTCCGAGAAATACTCGAAGTTGCGTCCGTTGAGCGGGTGGCGGTGTATGTTCATTCCGGGTCCCAGCAGACAATCCACTTTGTTCGCCGCTATCTCCAGACCGGCAAGCGAGAACAGCTCATTTATCAGTTCACGGTTGAACGTAGATGCGATCAGTGTTCCGTTCGGAAGGCTGAATGCCTTTGTACCGCAGTCAAGTCTCATTCCGGAAGGTCCGTCTGATGTGCAGCAGCTCGGTATGCCGAGAGCGATAAGTTCGTCGGAAACGCCCGCGAATGCCGATGTCGTACCGGGAGTGACCTTCGGGCTGCCCATGCCCTCGCCCCTGATGATACAGGACAAGTCGTAATCCGTAAGCTGAGCTGTGAACTCGTCGAGGGTGTTCTTTCCGCTCTTTACATCGGACAGCTTTATGCCTCTGTCGCCGGTCTGCGGTATCTCGGCAGGCAGATTGTCGGCAATTATCTTATCAACGTCGATCGCATTCAGCGGCGTCGGTTCACTGCCCTCTTTGCAGCCGTCTCCGTCAATGACCGGTATTATCCTGTCGAACGCGGTATGCGGCGCAAGAAGCTGCCTGTGCTCGGACACGACCAATGTTTCCGGTATGGTGAAGCTGTAGTCCGTCTTTTTCGCTGAACGCACATCGCTGCCGACATAGAAGATGTATTCGCCCGCTTCGAGAACGAAACAGTTCTTGTGTCCGCTCTTGCCGCTGTCGTCGTAGGACGCGAGAGATGCACGGTCGATATCGAACACGAGAGTCTGCTCCTCACCGGGAGCAAGCACTTTAGTCTTATCGAAAGCGACCAGTCTGCGGGCGGGGTTGCCGAGCTTTCCCTGCGGAGTCTCACAGTATATCTGCACGACTTCCTTGCCGGAAAAAGTGCTTCCGGTATTCTTTACCGCAGCAGCGACAGTCACTTTATCGCCGGTACTGCCTTCATATATAAAAGACCTTCTTTTTTCCTCCTCGGCATATTTCTTAGCTTCTTCTTCCGACATTTCTATATCGTGGGTCATAGTTGTTTTGCCGCAGTATTCGGGCACAGATATCTCAAAGCTCGTATAAGACAGCCCGTAGCCGAAAGGATAGCGGACTTTTTCTTTTGC
>CAMHBE010000376.1 GCA_946183095.1 uncultured Clostridia bacterium
ATTTTCTGCACTTCCTTATAGTTTTTTCTATTATATCATATTATGAGGAATTTTGCAAGACACTGCACAAATTTTTGCATTTCACATAAACAGAAACCGCACAAAGCTGTAAGGCTCTGTACGGCATCAGTGCTAATTTATATGTTTTTCGATAAAACGGCATACAGTACCGATATATGTTTCGGGGTCGGCGCCGCAGGCCTGTGTGTGCTCAGCGCCCTTTACGGAGAGTATCTCCTTGTCGCTGCGTTCGCAGGCATCATACAGTTTCTTCTGCATGGCAAAAGGAACGAATGTATCATCACAGCCGTGGATGAACAGTACCGGGACTTTTGAATGTCTGACCGCTTTCATGCAGTTCCCGTCCTTCAGGATGCTCCAGCCGTGCTTGACACGGGAAATGATGTCACATATCCAGAGAAACGGATATGGCGGCAATTTCAGAACATTGCCGAAGTTGTGCTCGAATTCTTCCTTTACGGACGAGTAGCCGCAGTCTTCGACTATAGCCTTTACCTCTGCGGGAAGATCTTCCGAAGCTGTCATCATGACGGTCGCTGCGCCCATGGAAACGCCGAAGAAGACGATGCTGCGGGCGTTCCTGCGGGAAATAAGCAGTTTAGCCCAGTCGATGATATCATGCTTTTCAAAATGTCCCATTGATGTATAGTCGCCGTCGCTGAGCCCATATCCGCGCTGGTCGGGAACAAGCACACTGTAGCCCTTTTCAAGGAAGATCTTTGCATAATACAGCATCCCCACAGCGTTGGAATCATATCCGTGCGTAAGTATCATCCAGTTGCCGGAATCATTGTCAAAGCACAGTCCGTGCAGGCGGAACCCGTCCCGTGACATTATGAAAACATCGGTATGTTTTGTTTTTTTCAGCCATTCACGGTTTTCCCGATCGGAGCCGGCGCCGAATACTTTTATCCGTGTACCGAGGAAAATACGGGTAAGGAGTGCCGACAATGCCCCTATCGCGGCAATAATGACAGGGATCACGACTGCAATTATATTTTTCATCTGCGTAACCTTCTTTCGGGTCGTACTTATTATAATATACCATTAACGGCGGAGATTGTCAAGTACCGTATCAGTGCTGATATATAGGCTGCTTAACGCCGATATCCCCCCGAAGCTTTATGTGTGCTTTCAGCACTCCCCCGTTATCATCGAATGACAGGTCTTTTTCTGTGCCGAGTATCTCGTATCCTTTCAGAAAGTTGTATTCATACATCTCCAGTCTGCTTTCGAGTATTCTCTGAACATCTTCGGCTTTACGGGTGACGGTAATATCCTTGTACTGCGTGTATGACGCGGTCTTTATCTTTACCGGCAGTTCTATCCCCCACAGCCTGCATACCTCCGTTGATTCGGTGCAGACCATATTTCCTGTGTCGGCAATGTCACCGCCGAGCGGGAACACCATACCGAAGAGCATCAGCTGTCGGTCGGTATATGTCTTGCCGGAGGGGACTTTTTCGGTCGTGGTATAGTCCATTGAAAACTCCACGTCCTCGGTAAAATCCGCAATTACCTTTGCTTCGGAATGCACAAGTATCACGGCATCGCCGGAGCTTACCGTTCCGCTGACGATAACGCTGCCTTCCGCCACACCGCTGCCCTTTTCATACTGCATTTTTCCGGACACCACATCGGCATCTACGATAACGCCTGTCCTTGCGGCAACTATATTGCAGGGGGTCTTCGTGTCGATGTCCGCAGACTTGCCGCTGTTGTTTTCGGTCAGGTAAACATCCGCTCTGCTGCCGTTCACTTCAATGTTTATCCATTTTATCTTATCTGTTGACATCATCATCCGGCGTTCGGCGCTCAGCGCATTGGTGTCGTTTGCGTAAACTCCGGCTGTAAATCCGTTCTGTTCAAGCATACCGAGTATCTGCACATCTGTAAGTTCCTCATTCCCGTGTATCTCGATATGCCAGACGAACAGTTTCAGCACAAGAACGAGTGCAACAGCCGCAAACGAGCCGAGAACGAGACCGGGGCGTTTCCACAGCGCCGCAAGCCTGAAAGATACCCCGCGCCGCTTTACTGCCCTTGTTCTCACTCCGTATTGTCTTGCGAGCCTTGCAGCCGCAGGATATGTATTCCTGCCGATGTCCGCGTATAAGATGCCGTCAGAGTTTTTTACACCGCTCACGTTCATTTTTCGCGCAAACAGCTCGTTCAGAAAGTTTTCGGCATATCCGCCTGTCATGGAGAATGTGACCGTACCGTTCGGGAAAGATCTCATCTGCCGCGCTCCTTTCCGCTGTCGTCAAATTCCACCGAATGAAGTTTTCCGGTAACGATCACGCCCCTGTCGCTGAAATTCCGCATCTTAAGGTCAAGCCCCGTTACCGTTATCTCACCGAATGACAGCCGCATTTTTATGGTGTTCTCGTCAAACAGCAGCACTTCTTTGCATTCCTCCACCGTGAGCTTTCCGTTATCGCTTATCTGTATAAGCGAGTGGTGTATCACCGATCTTTTCAGCTTGTCGTATTTCTCCGAGAGATCGTATATATTCATTTTATCACCGTCCCGCTAATATATATGTAACAAGTCCGGAAAAAATGAACGATAATGATT
>CAMHBE010000377.1 GCA_946183095.1 uncultured Clostridia bacterium
GTCGCCCCTCTGGACTCCCCGGCGGCAGCGTGGCGCTGCATCCCTACACGCGCCGCAGGTTTGTGCGAAAAAGTACGTCTGCCCGCGACAATAGGTTGATAAGGCTTACACACAAAGACAACAGAAAAAACGAGACTATCTGCTTTCTGATAGTCTCGTTTTTATACTGCCTTTTTATTATAAGGTTCATAAACCTATTGTCGCGGGCAGAATTGTTCTTCCGCACAAACCTTCGGCGCGTGTAGGGCTCAAGCGCCACGCTTGCGCCGGGGAGTCCAGAGGGGCGACGTCAGCGCCCTCTGGCGGGGGTGTCGAGGGGGCAGAGCCCCCTATCTCGACAATCTGTCCTCTCTCAACCCTCTCTCACTTGAGGAAGCTTATGATAAGGGGTTCTTTGGACTTGCCGGAGATAGTCTGGATAAGGGCGATTATAGCGAAGACCATGACTGCGAGAATGCCGACATAGAAGATGACGGGACCCACTACGGGTATCATTCTTACAATAAACAGGGCAACGGTGCAAATCATGAGCTTAGCGCCCTGTGTTGCGTGAAACCTCATATAATCGCTCTTTGTGATAGCTGCAACAGCCACCATGACAAGTGTGAAAATGCCGACTGCGGAGAAATTGCCGGCTCCGGCTGCAAAGCCGCCGTTAATAAGCACGCCCACATTGTCGATAAGTCTGCTGAACAGCGGAACTATGCCGAGACCGTCGTTCGTAACGAAGAACAATCCGGCGATCACCGCATATATCGCCGCCGCAATATACTTGTACTTCTTCACATCGTCCTTTTCAAACTCCGATGTGTGGTCTGTAAGATCAGGCTTCGGATAAGCATAAGGCTGCGCGAACTGCTGCGGATACGGCTGACCGTAGGGCTGTTGCATCTGCGGTTGCGGCGGCATTACGGGCTGCTGAGGCATCTGCGGCTGCTGCATCTGAGGTGCCTGCGGGACAGGCTGCTTCTGAGCCGGCTGAGGTATCTGAGGCTGTTGGGGCATCCGGGGTGCCTGCTGCATGGGCTGTACCGGAGGCTGCTGCGGCATCTGCGGAACGGGTGCCGCAGGTGCAGCAGGAGCAGCAGATGCGGCAGGTGCGGCAGGTGCAGCGGGTGCGGCGGGAGCGGCAGGTGTGCCCGCCGGTTTCGCGAGAGGAGCGCCGCAAGTAGTGCAGAATGTTGCACCGTCAGGGAGCTGCGACCCGCATTTTGTACAAAACGCCATAATAATGATCTCCTTAATTATAAATTTCGACGGAAACACCCGTCATTTTGCTTATATTATATCATTATTACCGCATTTTGTCAATGTTTTTTGTGCATTTTCAAAAGAACAGTGACCCTTAAAACTCCGCGCCGACCGAGTAACCTTTTTCCCTCCAGTAGTCTATAAGCGTGCCGAGTATATCCGCGTTTGTGGGAGATACCGCGTGCAGCAGATAGATACCGCTGTGGGTGGACTGCTCAATGCGCGCAAGTGCGTCGGCTGCATCGGTCTGCTTGTTTGGATCCCAGTCGGCGTAAGCGAACGACCAGAACAGGCTCGTGTAACCGAGGTTGTGCACATCATCGAGAGTCTGCTCGGAGAACTCACCTTTCGGGAAACGGAACAGCGTCATCTCATATCCGAACTCGCTCTTTACATAGTCGTGCAGCTTTGTGACTTCCGCCCACACTTCTTTCTGTGTGATATCGGGCATTGACGGGTGTGACCATGTGTGGTTTCCGACGGTATGCCCCTCGTCGATCATTCTCTGCACCAGTTCGGGCGCTGTGCGGCAGTAATCATAGGTCACAAAGAAAACAGCCTTGACATCCTTTTCTTTCAGTGTGTCGAGTATCTTCGCGGTGTAGCCGTTCTCGTATCCTTCGTCAAAAGTCAGGCAGATAGTGCCGTCCTTCGCGAGGAACCTACCGCCGAGAGATGCGTACTTCTTCTCCGCGTTCACCGCATCTGTGGGGCGGTTCTCACTGTCACGCTCTTTTCCGAGCCCCCAGCCTATCTTCTCCGTGCGAAGTGCCATGCTGTCGATGTAAGACGAGGCGAAAGCCGCCTCGCTGTCAGTGATCTTGGGGTCACCTGTCCCTGTAACGATGCCGTCGTCGGTGATATCGGACGGACGTGCGTCCTCGTCACCCTCAGATACCCTCGGAGTTCCCTCGTTTGTTTCGGGCATCTGCGTTGTGGTGTTGTTACCCGCACCGTCCTTGCCTGCTGTATCGCCGTCGCCACCGTCATTGTCGTCCTCGTTCACTTTTCCGTCTTTGCCGGCTTCGTATTCGCCGTTGTTGTCGTTCTCGGAATCCGACGCGCTTATGGAAGCATTTTCTGTCGTGGTACCGGGGTTGTCTTTCTTATCGACGCAGCCTGCAAGCGCTATGACCATAGCCGCAAGCACGACTGCCGCCGCTGCTTGTTTCAGTTTCATGATATATCATTTCCTTTCTGTGTTCCTGCATTGCCGCTTTTCGCAATGCGGTCTTATTATCTCCGATAATCCTGCAATTATTCAAAGATACGCGGAATTATGGGCTCCTTTAAAAACCTATTGTCGTTCAGGCGTGCCGACAATAAATCGTGTCAGCCTTTTTGC
>CAMHBE010000378.1 GCA_946183095.1 uncultured Clostridia bacterium
ATAGCAGTGCTGGCGGCGGCAATGCTTACGGGCGCGGGTATGTATGTTACACACTATATCGGCGGATTACAGGCAAATCAGCAGTCAACACACACAGACGCTTTTGCGCTTAATTGGGAAAACGCGCCGCTTACACTTGAGAAAACCTACCGTATTACTTATGATTTGAGCGATTACGAATTGACTGTAATGTCTGATTATGATTTCAGTTATTGGGAAGTTTATAGAAGAAATAATGAATATATAAACTATATCTATCAGACAAAGGAAGTATTTCAAGATTCGCGTTTAAACACCGAAGGAACGCAAATAGAGAAAAGAAAAGTATGTGGATATGATGCTTTATGCTCTGGCATTCAGCAACGGCGGCGCGGGAGGCTGCCTGCTCATTGAGAAAAACGCTCCCGATGTGATGTACTGGACGGATATACTGCCTTCCGGTGTCGGGCTCGATGTAGTAAAGTTCGGGTACGGTTTGCCCGGAACATACATAAACCGCAAGCCCGCCGTACCGGAAATAAAGTCGGGCGAGCTGAGCTCGCTCGGGCTGAAAAAGCTGTTCCACACTTACGGTAAGGCATTTGAGGACAGCTTCGCAGAAACAATCGAAAAGGACAGATCCGCCGGCATTGAAACGGACTTGGGAACAGCTTTCGCCGCATCCAAAGATATTCGGTTCGGCGAATTACCCGGCTATCTTGCCGATTACACCGATGACTCGGTAAATATGCTGCTGCCGTATTACTGTGAAAAAGACGGCGACGTGACAACTTTTTATGCTGTCAAATCGTTTATGAAGAACTATAAGGACGAGTGGGACGCGGTTGACATCTGGACAGATGAAGGTATTTCGCCGCGTTCGGACAGCAGCAAAGCAAGCGGTTCAACAATACCTGTAGGTATGCTCGGAACTTATGATCTCGACGCGCTTACCGCGAAGGTCTTCTCTGAGGACAGCACATTTATGTCGGAACTGAACAAATATCTTGACGGCATAAACGACAAGGAGCTCGCGGAGCAGTACAAAAGAGCCTTTACGCTTGGCACTGCCGGATGCCGAGATATGGAAGATTTTGAAAATACTGATGTGCTGCGGCAGTATTACGGCAGCGATTATCAAAGGTCGGGCAACCGTGCGGTAATTTATGACAAGTCCGGAACGGTTCTGGGAAGTTCCTCGGGCTACAGCTTTGTCAGCGTGATGAACGCTTATCTGCGGACATTCTCGGCAAGCTATATCAACGATGTATTTCCGGGACTCCCTTTCTGTAGATACGGCGACGAGGTGTTCTACCGCGATGCGTCTATGGTCATACCCGACTGTTACTATGAGTTCAACCTAAGCGGCGGCGAGGACAGAGCCGTGATCGCAGTTATGGGATATGCAAAAGACAAAGCGACCGGAGTGAAAACAGACGAGATCATTTACGGCATTGAGGCTAACTTCGACAAGACTTCTGAAGGCTGGAAATGCTCGCGTTTCAATCCCCACAGTATTGCTCAGAGATAACGCTGTCATTATCACCAAGTGCCTTTGTGCAATCATACAAAAATGAAATATTTTCCAATTACAGCGTTACATTTTGCCCCTTTATACGTTATTATATGTAGAGAACGTTTTTTCGGGAGGTCGGAAATATGAGATATAGGAAATTGCTTGCTGCTGCGATGTCGGCGGTTATGATAATGGCAGGGTGCAATACGGACAAGGCGGTGACGACGACGGCAGCGGAAGTCACAACGACAACTGCCGCAAACACGACAACGACCACCGGGACAACTACTTCCGAAACTACGGCAGAGCCGGAGCTGGAACCGCCCGTAGCTCCCGTACTGAGCATTGACCTCAACAATGACGGCACGGACGAGGATTTTTATATCGACGGCGACCACTACCGCATAGTCATGCACACGCAGGACGGTGACAAAACTGCCGAAACGTTCGGGCGACCCGACAAATTCTATATATACAAGGATTCTGCTGGTACATATTGCTATTCGTATGTCGAATCCGGCATTGTCGAAAAAGGTTTTTCGCAGTATAATTTCATTGTTTGGGATAACGGTTTCTTTGTTTGGCAGGCTTTCGGAATGTCCTGCTCTACAGGAGAATATCTGACTTGTCGTGAATACAAAGAAGCTGTTGAAAGAGAAGAATTCGACAGCGCGTTTTTCGACCCGCAGTTTCTCGCGGGTGAAAATCCCGAGGCGGAGATAAAATACATCGGCACTCTCGAAATAGACGAGCTTGTGAACAAAGACCGGACGGAGCATTATCTGAAAACGATAGACCTTGCGACGGACGCGCTGCCGCGATAGAGGTCTATGCGCTCGACAACGACGCGTTTGGCGCCGGCAGAATGTTTAAATGCGGCGACAGGACGCTTTTCTCCGATGACTATAGGGAGCTTACGGTATATTCCCGCTTTCCGGAGATCACACCGGCGGGCGACGGCTGGAAGCTGAGTGACCCGATAAAGAGCGACAGGCGTGAATATCTGCTGTGTTTGCGCTCCCATGACATAGAGACCACCGATCTTATCTATATGGGCTACCCCGATG
>CAMHBE010000379.1 GCA_946183095.1 uncultured Clostridia bacterium
TTTTACACCATACTGTTTGAGCAGATTTTTGATCTTGCTGTGAGGATCGATGATCTTGCTGATAGAAACATCATGGTTGAGCGCTGTTATGAAATAAGCGATATATTTCGACACATCGACCTCATGGAACCACGGCTTTTCAAGCAGTTCGGGCGAACGATATGTAAGGTTGGTACCGAGAACATGGTCGATAATACCGTCCCGTACCGCCTGATCGAACTTTGTAACGCCGTTTGTGAATATCGGATATGTCGCGTAACCTATAATGCGTCTTGCGTTGCGCTTTTTGAGTTCTCTTGCAACGTCGAGCATGGATTCGCCGGAAGAGATGATATCATCTGCAATGAAGATATCCTTGCCCTCTACGGAGTTTCCGAGGTATTCGTGTGCAACTATCGGGTTTCTGCCGTTCACCACCTGTGAATAGTCGCGGCGCTTGTAGAACATACCGAGCTGTACGCCGAGAACGGAAGCGTAGTACATATTGCGGTGCATAGCGCCCTCGTCCGGGCTTACCACGGCAAATGTATCGGGAGTGATGTTGAGGTCGTCGATAGACCTGAACATAGTTTTGAGCACCTGATATGTGGGCATGACATTATCAAAGCCGGTGAGCGGGATAGCATTGCACACACGGGCGTCGTGGGCATCAAAGCAGATGATGTTCTCTACCGACATTGCCGCAAGTTCCTGAAGAGCTACCGCACAGTCGAGGGATTCACGGTAGTTTCTTCTATGCTGTCTGCCGCCGTAAAGCAGGGGCATGATAACGTTGATGCGATGTGCCTTACCGCTTGCTGCCTGTATTATCCTCTTGAGATCCTGGAAATGGTCATCGGGGGACATCGAGTTTTCCTTGCCGAACAATTCGTACGTACAGCTGTAGTTTCCGGTATCTATGACAATGTAGATATCGTCGCCGCGTATCGACTGCTTTATAAGACCCTTTGCGTCGCCCGAAGAAAAACGCGGGCAGGACGTTTCCACAAGATAGGTGTCGATATTGATACCGCTGTCCTGTGCCCACTGCACAAGATATCTGTTTATCTTCTCACCGAGTTCTTTTGCTCCGTCCATGGCGATTATGCCGATAGGAGCTACAGAATCCTGAGTATTCAGAACTATCTGACTTGCTTTAGTAGTCATATTTCTATCTCCATTCCGAAAAATTTCCACGAATTATTCGTAGAGCGGGTATTTCTTGCAGATATCCGTCACCATACCTCTGATCTTTTCTTTGGAATTGTCAAAGTCCTTTGCCGTGAGGTATATACACTCACCGATAACCTTCATATCATCCTCTTTGAGACCTCTTGTGGTAACTGCGGGAGTACCGATACGAACACCGCTGGTAAACGCGGGCTTCTGAGGGTCGTTCGGGATAGCGTTCTTGTTTACTGTGATGTACACTTCATCCAGCTTTGTTTCGAGATCCTTGCCGGTGATGCTGAAAGGACGCAGGTCAACGAGCATGAGATGGTTGTCGGTACCGCCGGAAACGAGGTCGAAGCCCTTTTCGAGCAGTGTATCAGCAAGCACTTTAGCGTTCTTAACGATCTGTTTGCCGTATTCCTTGAACTCGGGTCTGAGCGCCTCACCGAAGCACACAGCCTTTGCTGCGATGACGTGCATGAGCGGACCGCCCTGTGTTCCGGGGAATATCGCCTTGTTTATCTTCTTAGCAAGTTCTTCATCATTTGTAAGTATCATACCGCCTCTGGGACCTCTGAGCGTCTTGTGAGTGGTAGTCGTGACGATATCGGCGTAAGGCACGGGAGACTGGTGTTCGCCTGCCGCAACAAGACCCGCGATATGAGCCATATCGACCATGAAGTAAGCTCCGACGCTCTTTGCGATAGCCGAGAGTCTCTCGAAATCTATCTTTCTCGGATATGCGCTCGCACCTGCAACTATGAGCTTGGGGTTGTTTTCCTTTGCAAGCTTCTCGACCTCGTCGTAGTCGATCATACCCGTCTCGTCGCTGAGCCCGTAAGGAATGAAATTGTAGTATTTTCCGGAGATGTTCACGGGAGAACCGTGTGTAAGATGTCCGCCGTGTGCAAGGCTCATGCCGAGAACGGTATCACCGGGCTGGAGCAGTGCGAAGTAAACGGCGGTATTTGCCTGTGCTCCGGAATGGGGCTGAACGTTGGCGAATTTCGCGCCGAAGAGCTTCTTTGCGCGCTCGATAGCGATAGTCTCCACAACGTCAACATACTCGCAGCCGCCGTAGTAGCGCTTTCCGGGATAACCTTCGGCGTACTTGTTGGTGAGTACGCTGCCCATAGCCGCCATGACTGCGGGAGAAACGATGTTCTCGCTCGCGATCAGTTCGAGGTTGCGCTTCTGGCGTCTGAGCTCGTCCGACATAGCGTCTGCTAACTCGCTGTCGAACTTTCCGACAAATCCGATTGAGTCGATAAGGTCACTGTACATAATGAGATCTCACTTTCTTTAAACTTCCGTATCCGTTACGGAGAAACTTTTTTCCTGTACTAATTATAACGAAAACTGCCAAAAATTGCAACCGTATTTTTTACTAAAAATAACAAAAATATTA
>CAMHBE010000380.1 GCA_946183095.1 uncultured Clostridia bacterium
CCTCCACCGCCATTTTCGCGAGCTTCACTCTCGCTTTGTTCGCAGCGGACGCGGCAGCAAAGAAGATCCTGTCCACCTGCTCCTGCGTGAACGAGGAATACTGCTTCTGCGCTGCTCTGATGAGTTTCAGTTCGGCTTCGAGCGCGGGTACGCTGTCCACCGGTCTCCTTTCCTTCTTTTCCATTATGAGCCTCCTTGATTTATTTGCGGAACATTACTGAAAATATTTTACCACATAAATCCATTTTTGGCAATATTTTTTTGCAAAATTCAAAAAATTCTTTACTTTTTAAAATAGATGTGGTATAATATCACTATCTATTGACAGCCATGCGGTGTTCCGACATCGTCTGCGGACAGACCGCTGCACCGCACACGACTTTTACAGGAGATGAGACTATGTATGCAATGAAACTTGACGCGCCGTGCAAGGACTATATCTGGGGAGGTACACGCCTCAGGGACGAGTACGGCAAGAAGTCCGGTGCCGACAAGGTAGCCGAGAGCTGGGAGCTTTCCTGCCACAAGGACGGCAGGAGCGTGATAGCGAACGGTGAGTACGCCGGCAAAACACTGGAAGAATACATCGAAAAAGAAGGAAAACAGGTGCTCGGAACGAACTGCGGGCGCTTCGAGTATTTCCCCATTCTGATAAAACTCATTGACGCGAAGGATAACCTTTCCGTGCAGGTACACCCGGACAACGAGTACGCTCTTCGCGTGGAGGGCGAATACGGCAAGACCGAGATGTGGTACGTCGTGGATGCCGAAGAGGGCGCGGAACTGCTCTACGGATTCAAGCATGAGATAACCCGCGAAGAATTTGCCGAACGCATAAAGAACAATACCCTGCTCGAAGTAACCAACAACGTCCCCGTACACAAAGGCGACGTGTTCTTCATCGAGAGCGGCACGCTGCACGCTATCGGTAAGGGCATACTTATCGCGGAGATACAGCAGAACTCCAATACCACCTACCGTATCTACGATTACGGCAGGGTCGGAAAGGACGGCAAGCCCCGCGAGCTGCACATAGACAAAGCCTGCGAGGTCACAAAGCTCATCCCGCCCACACGCCCCACAAAGCCGCAGGGCGAGCGTGTGCAGAAGGACGGCTATGCGCAGACGCTCATCGCCTCCTGCGAATACTTCAACGTCAACAAGCTCGATGTACAGTCAAAAGCCGTTCTCGAAGCAACTGACGCGTCTTTCAACTCGCTTCTCGTGCTCGACGGCAGCTTCACTCTCGGAGACCTTACGCTCGGAAAAGGCGAGAGCTGCTTCATCCCCGCAGGCTTCGGAAAATACGAGCTAAAAGGCAGCGGCGAAGTTATTCTGACTGACATCGTCTGACCTTGATACATAACCCAACAAAATAATTCATCGAAAAGGGGGAGTTACTATGAAATATTATATCGGCATCGACATAGGCGGCACCAACCTTTCAACGGGTGTCGTTGACGAAACATACAAGATAGTAGGACGCGGAAAGATAAAGACCGACAACGGCAGACCATACGGCGAGGTGATAAAGGATATCATCGAAACGGTGAATATCGCCGTCGCCGACGCAAAGATCGACATGGACGATGTAAGGTGGATAGGCGCGGGATGCCCCGGCACCTGCAACCCCGAAACAGGCATCGTCGAATACTCCAACAATCTGCGCTGGGACAACGTTCCGCTCCAGACCGACATAGAACGCGCGTTCGGCAAAAAGACCTACATCGAGAACGACGCGAATGCCGCTGCTTACGGCGAATATCTCGCGGGTGCGGCAAAGGGCGCGAAGAATGCCATAGTCATAACCCTCGGTACGGGTGTCGGCGCAGGTATCATCATAAACGGCAGGATATTCTCCGGCACGAACTTCGCCGGCGGCGAGATAGGTCACACCGTCATAGTCGTTGACGGCTATCAGTGTACCTGCGGGCGAAAAGGCTGCTTCGAGACTTACGCTTCGGCGACCGGTCTTGCAAGAATGACCAAAGAGGCTCTCGACGCTCACCCCGAAAGCAAGATAGCACAGCTCGTGGAAGCCGACGGACGCATCAGCGCACGCACCGCGTTCAACGCCGCAAAGATGATGGACGACGTTGGGCAGGCAGTCGTTGACAGATACATCAAGGCTCTCGCCTGCGGCATCACCAACACCATAAACATATTCCAGCCCGATATACTCTGCATCGGCGGCGGCGTCTGCAATGAAGGCGACAAGCTGCTGCTCCCGCTGAAAGAACTCGTAGCGAAAGATGTATATTCAAAGAACAGCAGAAAAAACACCGAGATCTGTATTTGCAGTCTCGGCAACGACGCAGGCATCATAGGTGCCGCAATGCTCGGCAGGAGCGCGGAGGGCGGCATACTGAAAAACGTGCTTGAACGCCGGAAAAGCGAAATAAAGTAAGGTAAATGGAAATTATGAAGGCAAAAGAATTTGACCTGTTTCTGGCATTTATCCTCGAAATGCTCGAGGACGGAAAAACCGACAGAGTAATAAAGGGCACCTCTAAAAACCTCTTGCCGCCCATTCGTACCGCCCTAAAGCCGT
>CAMHBE010000381.1 GCA_946183095.1 uncultured Clostridia bacterium
AGGAAGTTTCAAAGAGTGGTCATGAATGAAGAAAATTCCGGGGATGATGAACATTGCCGCGGCGCTTCTGACAGCGCTTATTTTTGCGGGTACCATGGCATACGGAGAGGCATCCCGCACACAGTCGGTACAGGCTGCAAGCTATACCGGATACAGCGAAAGACGGACAGTGATACCGTGCGGAACACCGTTCGGGATAAAGATGCTGACTGACGGGGTCGTAGTCACCGATTTCGGAGCAGTGAACGGCAGTATAAGCCAGCTGTCGCCCGCGGAAGCTGCCGGAATCAAAAAAGGTGACGTTATAACCTCCGTGAACGGGGTAGAAGTAAAGGACAGTATCTCGCTTGCTGCGGCGGTACAGCTCGACCCGGTATGCACTATAAAGGCGGTGAGGGGCGGGAATGAGATCATATTTACTGCGAACGCGCTCGAATCAGACAAAGACGGCGAATATAAGCTCGGTATGTGGACAAAGGACAGTGTTGCAGGGATAGGAACAATGACCTACTACGACCCCGCGACCGGTTATTTTGCGGGACTCGGGCATGGTGTGAGCGATACTTCATCGGGTGTGAAAATGCCGCTGCTTAGCGGTGAGATAACAGCAGTTACCATTACGGATGTGATAAGGGGTGCTGCCGGTGCACCCGGCGAACTGTGCGGTGCGTTCATATCCAGTACAGAAATAGGAACGCTTACGCTCAACAGCGAATACGGTGTTTTTGGCGTTTGCAGCACATCACCGGTACTTGCCGAACCGATAGAGATAGCGTACCGTAACGAAGTAAAGACAGGCAGCGCGGTGATCTACTGCACGACCGGCGGTATGATGCCGGAAGAATATACTGTCGAGATAGTGAGTATCGACCGAAGCAGTACATCATCCGTGAAAAATATGACAGTTCGTATAACCGATAACGACCTGCTGTCGCGCACCGGCGGGATAGTGCAGGGCATGAGCGGCAGCCCGATAATACAGGACGGGCGGCTTGTCGGAGCTATAACTCATGTACTTGTGAACGATTCCGCAATGGGATACGCGGTGTTTGCCGAGAATATGGCCGACGAGTATGAACACAGCATGAGATAAAAACTGCCGGCATTGCGATACAGTCAATGCCGGCAGTGGTAGATCGTATAACGTTCACAGATTTTTTGCATACGCCGCTTTGACACTGACACCCTCGATGCGCCCGAGCTTGCCGGAAAGAGCGGAGATCTCTGTCTGCGGAGCATCAACAGCGATACTTATGATGCTGATGCCTTTTTCGCGGTAGGGAATGCCCATTCTGCCGATGATGAAGTCGCCGTATTCATGCAGAACGGAGTTTACTTTGTCGGAATTGTCTTTGTTCTCGATGATTATGCCGATCACGGCTACTCTTGTTTCCATATCGTCACCCCATATTGAGTCTGCGGATATCCTTGTCCTGCGAAAATGTTATCGCATTGTACAGTATCAGCACGGAATCGTAGTTCTTCACCTTGACAAAATCATTGATGCTTGTTTTGATATAGCGCATATCAAGCACGGTTATCCTGCCGAAATGAGCGGTAAGGAAGGGTATGAGCGAGTGTGCGTAGCTATCCTTGAATATCAGCAGGGAAGGACCGTCAGCTTCCGTGACAATATCCATATAAGGGCAGTTCGGACCGAGAAATGAACTGTATTTGTCCTTGACTTTCAGATAATCTCGGAAATACAGGCTGTCGTACTTCTTCTTTTCGGTGTTCTCCAGTCTTGTGAATGTGACGTTCTTTACGCTGTGCGGGTGGTAATAGTCCATAACATCGGGGGTGATACCGTCGTCAAGCGTCTTGGAATACAGTGTCCCGCGGAAATCATAAGCAGCGTGCTCGATATCGTACTCATTCAGGTCGGATGGCTTGAATCCCATTACTTTAGCAGCGTCGTAGTATGCGAGATACGCACCGTATGAAGTCCAGTGATGATCTGTGCGGTAGTAGATGTAATCCTGTGAGTGCAGCTTCAGCGTCGGTATGACGTTCACGGTCTGCATCGCCGTAAGATTGTCGCGGCAGAATTCGAGCAGCTCGGACTGGCTTCCTATCGGAGCGGATGCGGGGAACAGGTCGGAATATATCTCCTGTGATGTCGGTGCAAGCATGAAGTACATCGGTATATCGGGATAAAGCTGTGAAAAACTATTCAGCGCGTTCAGGTTTTTTAAGATGAAGTCGCTGTCATAACCGCTCCATATCTCCATCATGCGGTCATTCGACGTGAACACGCCGTTCACATCTATCTTGCCGATAAGCCGCTCTGTAGCGTTACGCAATTTTATCCACTGTTCGCGTCCGAAGAAACGGTCGGAGAACCAGGTCTCGAAGCCATTCATGAATTTTTCGTTTTTGAGCGTTTCCACGGATAACGACGGGAATGTTGAAAGATACCTGTTCTCGTTCTCGGAGAATGGACGCGGATCCGACGGATTGAACACGAATGTCAGAACAGGCAATGTTATCAGTATTACAGCAAACAGTGCTACGGTAACTATTTTGTAGGCTTTGTTTTTCATTTATATC
>CAMHBE010000382.1 GCA_946183095.1 uncultured Clostridia bacterium
TGAGAAAAATGAGGCTCAAAAGAAAACTCACGCTCTTAGGCGCAGGATTGCTATGTCTAGAGTCACAATGGCTATAGCGGCAATCGTAGTAGTATCTCAAATCCCCAGGGTGATAAAGAACGTTGAGAGGTAGCGTGTCAACTTAAAGTAATACAGAATAAAAAATCAATGATACAGAGCTGCCCTTGAAGGGCAGCGAACGTTTAACGCTGGAATGGCTTGTGAACGAGTGCGTTTCATACTACGAAAAGAAGTACAGTCTCACGGGTAAGCGCATCCTCTGCGGATACTCACTCTCCGGATTTTTCAGCCTGTGGGCGTTCTGCGAAAGTCCGGCGTTTGTCAAATTATGGCGGCGATAAGCTGTCTTAAAATATCGCTTGACAGTTTCCTGCTCTTATTGTAGAATATATGTAAACCTGTAACATACGGGTACGAATAAAAAAATATGAGGGAGAAGCAATGGGAAATCAGGATTCTAATTCCGGAAAGAAAAAAAGGAACAGAACATATACGCTCACAATGCGGCAGTCTTGGTCGGTAAAGCCGCAGTATGACGTATACAGAGGCGGAATGAGATCTGTCTATACGATCAAAGGGGACGTTACGCGTCACGTATTTTCGATTTGCAAAGACGGGAGCGAAGTGATGAAGCTCAGAAGAAAGCTTGCAAGGCTCTTGCCTGAATACACGATTGAAAAGGACGGTCAGGAAATCGCGCACGTCAAGAAGCGGATATCACTGCTGACGCATGACCTTGAAGGCATGGCAGAAGGTAAGTCGCTGGAAATACGTCCGGATTGGGACGCTTATCGTTTTGACATCTTAGTTGGCGGAAGAAAGCTCTGCCATATCGAATCGAAAACGGAGCTTCTCTCTGACTGTTATGAGATAATGATGTTTGACGAAAGCATGGAAGAATTAGCTGTTGCGCTTGCCGTTATCTGCGACCATGTTTCAGACAAAGAAGAAAAAGCAAGAGCTGATGAATCATAAAAAACGGTCGGAATGGAGCTTGACCATTCCGACCGCTGTGTTTTACATGAGTTTTATCTTTTCTTTGCGAGCATCCCAAGAATATAGGCAAATCAGAGCTGCTATCGCTCCCTGTAGCCTGTATTTGTTTCCGATACCGGATATTGCTAACTCGCTGCGATTATTTAGCAGCCAGCGTGGGTATCCACCGTTCGGGTTCATACGGATAACACTGACTTCGTTGTGCTGGACTGCATTTATCTTCTTGCCGTTCACAAAAATGCTGCGCTTATCGGTAATTACAAAGAATTCCTTGCCGCGGGAGAATATGCCGTCATCGCCGTATACGATGATGTGTTCGTTGGGTTCGATAAGACTCGATATCTTCGGCATTACCTTGTCGATACGCTCCTGATTGATACCCTCTGATGCTACATCTGTGTCGGTAATAAGTGCTGTCCTAATGTAATCTGTTATGCTGTCTGCGATTTTCAGATTGTTCAGGCAGTAGCGCATAGAATCAATACTCTCAGCAACTTTTTCATATTTCTTCAGGCTGTCGAGCTGCCAAAGAAAATCGAACATTTTCTCGTCAAGCAGCCCTGTGTTGCCGTCGTCCTTGATGTCAACATCAATATGTGTGTCACAGAATGGGCAAATCAGGCACTTGTTTGATATGGAAAGCTCCATTTCTCCGCCGCAGGACGGGCACTTTCTTATACTCATTTGTGTAACCTCCATTTGCAGTATATCAGCGATTTTTCTTTGACTTATTCAGTTTTGTGCTCCATATGATATTCCCGTTTTCAAGGTATCGTTTTATCATATTTGCGTATGCTTCGGGGAGAACTTCTGCACCGAGACATTCGCCCTTGCTGTCCTGGTTCTCAGTGATGCGGTGTGAAGCGACTTGTTCTTCATCCAAGTATGATATATCGTTGCTGTATGCAACATAGAATCGCCCGAAATGATAATAGCCGTAAATGAAAACGTCCCCGTTTGACGGTCCGTAAATGATCGTATCTTCTTTGATGGTTCGTATCTTTCCGAGCCACGGATGACCGAGCTGCGTTTCTGTGCCTTTCAGTGCATCGCAAAGCTCCTGGACAGATTTATTCATGCCGGGGACGGCACATATATGCGACATGGACGAATTGAACGGATTGTTACCGCTGCCCATTGCCCAGAGGACGATGCCCTCCACGATCAGCATGATACCGAGTGCGATCGCCGTATCAGAAACAGAAGCAATGACCGCAAAAACAACAGCACCGATCCACATAAGTACAGCGGCTGCACGAACGATCAGCGACATGATCCACTGCGAGCGGGGCGCATCTGCATGACTGGCGGTGATTGAATACATCACGATCGCTTCAATCAGGAGCAAGATAGCTATTACGATTCCACGCTCGCTGCCATGCGTTTTGCAGATCGTAAAGCCGCCGGCAATGTTCAGTGTGATGCCGGACAACACGAGCAAAGCACCAGATATACTCTTGAATTTTGTCGTTCGGTGTTCGTCTAAAATGAATCCCATTCGGAAGAAGCCGATACAAAACAGA
>CAMHBE010000383.1 GCA_946183095.1 uncultured Clostridia bacterium
CCTCATTCTTCACCTACACCGGACCTTCCGACGGAAATCCCTGGGACGAGATCGACATCGAGTTCCTCGGAAAGGACACCACTAAGGTGCAGTTCAACTACTACACCAACGGTCAGGGCAACCATGAGTTCCTTTACGATCTCGGCTTTGACGCTTCCGAGGAGTTCCACGAGTACGGCTTTGAGTGGAAGGAAGACAGCATAACCTGGTACGTTGACGGCGAAGCGGTATACACCGCTGAGGAGAACATCCCCGTCACCCCCGGCAAGCTTATGATGAACGCATGGAACGGCAAGGGCGTTGACGGCTGGCTCGGCAAGTTTGACGGCACAGTGCCGCTGACTGCCGAATATCAGTGGGCAAGGTTCACGGCTGCTGAGTAAAACGGATACAATGGCTGCTGCACCGCCGTGCGGCAGCTTTTTTGTTCCCGCTGCCGCCGCTTGACAAACTGCCGCTTCCGTGATATAATAGCTCATGTATCAATGTATTGTCCGTGGGGGGAAGGTATGAGTAAGCTTATCGACAAGATATTCCGAAAGCTCGGGGCGGAGACTGCCGAAAAGCGCAGGGAGCTTGTCTTGCAGTTTATAAAGTTCGGGTTCGTGGGGCTTTCCAATACCGTCGTGGCATGGACAGTGTACTATTTCCTGCTCTGGCTGAATGACGATCTTTACATGGTCGGGAACATCGCGGGAACTATCGTCGGCATCACGAACGGATTCTTCTGGAACGACAGATTCGTTTTTAAAGGCGGCGAAAATGACCTCGGCAGCAAGCTGAAAAGGCTTATGAAAACTTACGTCAGCTATGGCGGTACTTTCCTGCTCTCTACCGTGCTGCTCTGGGTCGAGGTCGAGTTTATCGGGGTCAGCAAGGCGGCAGCGCCTGTTATCAACCTTATCATCACCACCCCGCTGAACTTTCTTATCAACAAATTCTGGACGTTCAGGAACTCAAAGAAAACTTGAAACTACAAAAGCCGCGTCTGCCCTTACGGGGAAGACGCGGCGTTCTTTTTTATTTGTACGGTGCCGCCTTAGCTTTCACACCGACGAACGGCGGGTAAGGCGCTCCTGCTGACGCTCCCAGCGGCGAGCCATCGCGGGTATCTTGTCCTGCCAGTAATCTCCGATTATCTCTCGCGCAAAGAGAAGCTTGACTTCCAGCATATACGGATAGAACAGCAGCAGCGGATATACCAGCACGCAGGGCAGCATATAAGGCAGGAAGTGCAGCCAGAATACAGCTACTCTAAGGTGCTTGCCGTCCATAAGCTTTACCGAAAGATCGCAGGCATCAAAGAAATTAGCACGCGGGTTTATCGCGAAGATATACGGCACGAGCGAGAGCGAGACGTAATAATGCACGAGCTCTCCTGTCCACACCAGTAAAAAGCCTATGCAAAGCATGAAGAATACAAGATCCGTCATCTTTAGCTGAGAGGTAATGCTCTTGTTCCTGAAATGGATGATCCCCTGAATGCTCAGAAACAGCGGAAGGCTGACAAGTATCTTGTAAAGCAGCAGCTTTATCGCGCCCTGAACGCAGGGGATAACTATCCTGCTCCAGTTTCGCGTAGTGAATCTGTCAGCCTCGCTGCTGCCGTTCATATTGATGAAATAACGGAGCAATACCGTTTCGATCGACCTGATAAAGCAAAAATATATCAGAAAACGGACTATCAGCAAAAAGGTATCAGATCTTGATATATTCCCGACGAAATTTGTAAAGAAGCTGTAATACGGATCGACGAACATATTCATTACAGCCGTGATGAAGCACTCGAACAAATGTAAAATCGTGATCGCACCAAAAAAATAAACAATGGCTATGACAGCAACGTCGGTATTCTCCGCCAGCCGTTCCCGCGCCAATACTCTGATCTCCTTATCTGTCATACCGTATCACCGCCCTTTCAGTAGGTCCTTTTATCATTTACCGTCCTGCTCTGCGTCTATAAAATACTCGCCGCGCGGCTCGTCATACACCGCGGGGAAGCTGCCCAGCACTTCAAAAGCGCCCGAGCGCTGCCACATCGAAGCTGTGACGAGCACCTCAAAGCCTTCGCCGAAGCCGCAGGCGTATTCCATCGGCGGCAGCTTTGGCATACCGAAGCAGGAGAGCATATTCATGATTATGCCGCTGTGTGTTATGACCGCGCAATTGGTCAGCCCCTCGGTCATCATGTCGTCCATTATCTTTGTCAGCGCCTTCAGGCAGCGTGTTACGACCTGACGTGCCGATTCGCCGTTCGGCGGCGGATTATCAAGCCCGCCCTTTAAAAACTCGGCGTAAGCGGGATCCCCCTTCAGCTCCTGCGGGGTCTTGCCTTCAAAATCTCCGAAGTCCATCTCAACAAGCTCGGGTATCTCGATCATCTGACAATTCGGTGTCATGATGTAAGCCGTTTGCAGGCAGCGTTTCAGCGGCGAGATGTATACCCTCTGGAATGACGGATAGCCCGCCTGCTCTGCCTTTTCGTAAAGCACCTCTGCGCCCTCCTTGCTGAGCGGCAGATCTGTGATGCC
>CAMHBE010000384.1 GCA_946183095.1 uncultured Clostridia bacterium
TTATGTACGGGTCGCACTTCATCACCGTGACCTTGTAGCCCCGGTCTTTGAGCAGTCTGCCGAGAGATGCGGCGGTAATGCCCTTGCCAAGCCCGGAGACTACCCCGCCTGTTACGAAAATATATTTTGTCTGCATTGTTCCTCCTTTTCGCTTGACATTAAGATAATATTATGATAAAATTATGATACAATAAACATAAAGGAGTTGATAATATGTTGGATATCAGACCTGTTTCGGAACTCCGGAACAATTTCACCGACATTGAAACCGCCGTAAAAAACGGACACCCGGTCTATCTCACCAAAAACGGCTACGGATCAATGGTCGTTATGAGCATCGAGCAGTATTCCGCACTCACCGATGACATCGGGCGCAAACTCGATGAAGCCGATGAATATGCCGAAAAGCACAGCGAAAGACTGACACATGAACAGGTATTCGGGAAGGTGCGTGAAAAGCTTGCCGGAAAGTGAATTTGAGATACGATATCTGCCGCTGTTCGAGTATGATCTTGCAGAAGCTGTGCTGTATATCAGCGAAGTCCTGCAAAACGAGACTGCCGCAAACAAGCTTATCGACGACACCGAAGCCGCCATTCTTAAACGCTCAAAGTCGCCCGCATCTTTCAAGCCCTACCGCTCCGCAAAGAAGCGCGAACACGAATATTACCGCATAAATGTCGGAAATTTTTCGGTATTCTATGTCGTTATCGGAAACGTCATGGAAGTCCGCAGATTCATTTATTCAAAGCGTGACATAGACAGTTTTTTGCGGTAGTTCAGTTATTCACATAAAGCCGTCTGTACGGGTTGCTGGTGTTCGGCGTAAGCTTGTAAAAATGCGCTTTCAGAAGCTCCTCGGCATCGTACCCGAATTTCTTCGAGAACAGCTCCACGTCCGCTTTTATCGCTTTCATATCAGCCTTGTCAGCGTCCTCGCAGAGCACCTGCGCGGGCAGTTCCGGCGCGTGTTCCGTGCGGATATACATGACCCCGCCGTGCATTCCGGTACAGCAGAAATCCCCCACCGGACACTGCTTTTCATAGCCGATACCAAGGACGATTATACGCCCGCCAGCCTGATATTCCGCGAGGAAATCCCCGGTCTTGCCGCCTATCACCATGAGCGGTTTTTTCTCCATGTACTCCTTCATGTGAATGCCCGCGCGATAGCCCGCCGAGCCTTTCACAAGTATCTTCCCGTCGCGCATTCCGTAGCCTGCCGCGTCGCCGACATTGCCGTGAATGGTGATCGTGCCGTCGTTCATCGCGTCGCCCACAGCGTCCTGCGCGTTGCCGTAAACTGTGATGTCGCACTCGGTCAGATACGCGCCGAGTGCGTTTCCGGGAATGCCCGTGATATGTATGTCCTTGCCGGTGCAGCCCGAACCTGTGTAGCGCTGTCCGAGCATATTTTCTATCTCAACTTTCCGGCTTTTCGAGCTGCGAATTTTCTCGTTAAGCTCCCGGAACGACAGGTTTTCTGCGTTGATTTTCATTACGCTGCACCCCCTTTTGCAAGTATTTCTTGTCTCTTTTCTTTTGCAAATGCCGCCAGCTGCGGAGCCTTGCAAAGCAGCTCATAATCGACAGTTGCAAGGTCAGTCTGTTCGCGGATAAGGGCGGTGTAAATGCCCGCGCGTGCTATCTTTTCGCCCATGAGAATGAAGCCGCACAGTTTGTTATTGCAGCTAAACAGCTTCTTCACGTTCTCGCCGTCAACTTCCTCATAGCAGTCGCCCGTGTACGCGCCCGCGGTGATGATGTGCAAGCCGAAAAATCCGATCGCGTTCATCGGGAAAGCCTGTTCAAACTTGTCAGCTGCACCCGCCATATTATGCCCCGCGACAAGCCCCTGCGCGTAGGCGTTCGGCATTATCGCTATGATGCGGGAAGTGCCTGTGGTGATGTCCTCGGACACTGTGCAGTCCCCCGCCGCCCAGATGTTTTTCACGCCTTTCACCGCTTGTTTTTTGTCAGTGATGATACCGCGCTCTACCTTGCCGCCTGCGCTCTCCGCAAGCTCTGTGTTCGGGCGAACTCCGACCGCTGTAATCAGAATGTCAAACTGCAATTCCTCGCCGTTGGTGAGCGTTGCAGTATTTTTGTTGAAACTTTTCGCACTCGTGTTCAGCAGGAATTTTACGCCGTGCGCTTCGATGTGTTTCTGCATTATCTCGCTTGTCTGCTTGTCGAGAATTGACGGGAGAATGCGGTCTGCGAGGTCGATAACGGTCATGTCGCAGCCGTAATGCTCCAGCGCTTCTGCGGCTTTCAAGCCTATCAGACCCGCGCCGATGATAAGCACTTTTGAGCCTTTTTTCACGGCTTTTTCAATGCCCTTAACGTCGTCAAGCTTCATGAAGCTGAAACGGTTTTTAACGCTGTCAAGCCCGTCCATTGGCGGTACGAAGGGCTTTGAGCCTGTCGCTAAAAGCAGCTTTCCGTACTCAACTTTCTCGCCGTTTTCAAGCTCCACAACTTTAGTTTTGCTATCAACCGAAACTGCGCGCTTTCCGAG
>CAMHBE010000385.1 GCA_946183095.1 uncultured Clostridia bacterium
GCACTGCCGCGAGAAACAGCGATATTATTTTGTTCTTTTTCATGTTTTGTCCTCCTTTGATATCATGCAAACGTCATTATATAGTTTTCGTTCATGTCGAACCATGTGTAAGTCTCGGTGCCGTAAGCGGTAACGAGAGGCAGGATGCCGAGGTCGGTGGTCTTTGATACGCGCTTCATATTGCGGTCGATAAGGTAGGTCTTGCCGTTCTTCATAACGGGTGTGTATTTGCTGCCGGCGGGGAACGCAGCCGCGTCGTCGAACCAGCCGAGCTCCTTTCCGTTCGCGTCTATATAACCGTACTTGCCGTTTTCGTTCTTTACGCGGTATATCATTCCGTCATAAGTCACCATGTTGTAATACTTCTTGCTTACCAGCTTTCCTGTGGAAACATCCGCCAGAGCATACATATTCACAAGCCCGTATTTATCCCTATACGTTGCAGTGATCTTTGTTCCGTACATCCTGTCGCCGAGCGATGACAGCTTGTATTCATTGCCGTTCACGGTAAATCCTGACATTGGTTTTCCCGCTATCTTGTACGTCTGTTTGGTGTCTGTCACATAGACACCGGCGGGCAGGGAAGTTGACGCATTTATCATCATGAAATAGTTTGAGCGTAGCTGACCGGCGCTGACTGCGTTTTTAGTGAGAGTTGTGATATTGCCGAGGTTATCTATAAGATATACGATACCTTTCAACTTGGCGGTCTTTTCGTCGTATGAAGCGGCGGACAAAGCACAGTTCTCGTTTTCGGTGAATCCCCAGTAAACCCATGCCTTATTCGTGACGTTGAATTTGTGCGTTTTGACCTTTTTTCCCTTATTGTTCAGAAGGACCAGCGTGAGTTCATTTTCGTCGCTGCTTTTAGTCCACTGTGAGATATTTCCTCCCGGTGACACACTGAATGCTGTCTTTGAGGTGTAGTATGAAGTAACTGTACCTTTAGACTTGTTATATTTTACGGCGCTGTAGTATGTCACATTGTTCTTCTGATATTTCAATACCGCATAATTGCCGCGGGAGAACATCTGTAATACATCCCACCCTTTGTTTGCGGAGATTTTCTTATCCACGCTCAGCTTCTTTGCTTTGAGTGTTCCGCTGCTCCTCCAGTTTTTGAGGACAGTATCGTCGATCCTGTAGATGCAGTTATTGCCCGAATCGGTCGAAATGTAGAACAGGTCTTTACCGAGATACTGATGATAACTGACATCTTTGTTTATCTCGGAGAAAGGTTCGTAAATCAGCTTCTTCGTGCGGTCTGAGGAAGACTGTGACGCCGATGCTTTCGGAAAATTCGCGGTGAACGACACCTTTCCGGTATCATCTTCCTGCTTGAAGTTGCAGACAAGCGCCAAGTAAGTACCCTTCTGTACTTTGTACGACGCAGTAACGCAGGATACCTTCTTTGATTTATCCCAGAAGATCTCCAGATTATCGTTATCGTCATACTTTGCACTGCCGGTCTGTACATCATACTTTGACGCTTTGATGATATTGCCGTTCACGTCATAAACACTGAGCCCGTAATCCGATACGCCTATCTCCGCGGACAGGGTCAGTGTTCCGGCGTTTTCGATCTCCATGCGGTACCAGTAGCCGTCCCAGAGATTTTCCATGAACCCTACAATATTCATTCCGTCCTTTATGACGTTGGCATTCGCCAGCACTTCATCAAGCGTGCTGTAGGTGTAGTAGTCCGAAAGATTTCCGGCGGACACGCTTTGTACCGATGCGGTCATCATGACTGCTGCCATTATGACCGCGACAATTCTTTTGATGAATTTCATCATTTCACCTCCGGTGTAACATATATTTGTTACAATTATATCACATTGTGGAATATATTTGTTATTCTTTCAGAATAAAAATTGAGCGGTATATTGACTGGGCGGCATTGACAAGAAGGGGAAATAGTGTTATAATTAAAAAAATCCTCAGACTGGAGTGGAAATATGACAAGGAAGAGTACCGACGATCTTTTCATGCTTATAAATAAAGACAGTTCGGGTTTTCTTGGCAGTATAGATGAAAACGGGCTCGGAAGATCGACGCAGCTGCTGTCTGAATACCTGTATGAAAAAATGAATAAATACGGAGTTGTACCGCGCGACCTCGTGATAAGGACGAATATCAGTCAGCCGCATATTTACCAGATACTTTCCGGGACCCGGGGCGTGAGCAGGGAAAAGCTGATAGCGCTGGCTATCGGTATAGGTCTTGATCTTGATGAGACACAGCGGCTGCTGACCATCGGTCAGTGCGGGACGCTTTATCCCAAGGTAAGGCGCGATGCCGCGATAATTTGCTGTATAACGGAACACATGGATCTCTTCGAAACAAATGAACATCTGAACATGATAGAAGAAAAAGAACTCTGATGTGTTGTTCATAAAACCGTGATATTATACCGTACACAAAAAACGCACAGGATATGGCGCCATATCCTGTGCGGTTTATTATAGGGCACCTCTAAAAACCTCTTGCCGCCCATTCGTACCGCCCTAAAGCCGT
>CAMHBE010000386.1 GCA_946183095.1 uncultured Clostridia bacterium
CTGAACGACAATAGGTTTTTAGAGGAGCCCTTGAAATATCCGTTCTTTCTCCCCGCCGTTGTCGGAGAGAAAAAACAGAATAACCATTTTATAATTACCGCAGTAATACTAATTCACACAACACAAGACCTGCGAGTCTCGTGTACCGACAGCACGGGGTCATACAGGAAGCATCATTCTGCGATACTGCACTATGTTATGTGGAGCGCGCCGCACATTGCTCTCCCGCAAGCCTGAACGGCATTATCGCGGCGTGTAACGTCTCCACGCCGCGCGTGGCGCCGCCCGCGCAGGGCAAGATCTCAAGCGCCAGCGTCCTCTCGACCCTCTCAAGCGCAGCGTCTTCTCGACCCTCTCAAGCGCAAGCGTCCTCTCGACCCACTCAAGCGCAGCGTCCTCTCGACCTCTCACAGACCTGTCTCACGGAGCAGTTCCAGCACGCTTATCAGCTTCATGAGACGTTCGGCGCGGTCGAGTTTAGGGCGGTTCTCCGGGCGAAGGTGTGGGCGGAGAGCAGCAAGAAGCGCAGTATTCTTGTCATCGCTGCCGAGCTTTGATACCACTTCGAGGAGTTTCATAAGCATATCGGGGTCGATATCGCCGAAAATGCCGCCCTCCTGCGCGGAGCCTTCGCCCCCGGTGCCTTCACCTCCGCTGTCATTACCGCCCGCGAGAAGTCCGAGCAGTGCGGAAATATCATCTGTACCCGCCACCGCTCTCAC
Source organism: uncultured Clostridia bacterium (assembly GCA_946183095.1). Lineage (GTDB taxonomy): Bacteria > Bacillota > Clostridia > Oscillospirales > Ruminococcaceae > Ruminiclostridium_E. Next base: position 723 of record CAMHBE010000386.1, read on the forward strand.
CTCCCGGACAGACAGGGCTATCTGCCGCCGAACTTTCTTCCTATGGCATCAACCTGCCCTTTGTCTCTCAGTATGCCGTCAAGTTTATCACGGTCGGCGGTGTTCATATACTTCTTCACCGCCGAGATATCACCGCTGCGGACAGCGTCGCGGAGCTTATCTTCCGGCATACCGAGCTGGCGGCTCGCTGCTTTCATCAATGCTTCAATGTTTATTGCCATGACATTACCCTTCCTTTCAAAAGATATGCCGCAGTTCCGTACATTATTACACGCGGAGACTTTTCGGCATTTTTACAAAAAATCACCGAAAATGTGAATTTTTTTTGCAAAAACATTTGACTTTAAATCAATATAATGCTATAATGAATAAGAAATCGGGTCTTTCCCTTATGAAATGTGGAGGTCAACATGAAAATTATCGTTGTTTCAGACACAAACAAGGACTACAAAGGCTATAAGGCTGTAGTCGAAAAAAATCTCGACGCGGATATGTTCATCCACCTCGGCGACGGGGAACATGAATTCGCAGACGTGAAAGCCGAATACCCGAACCTCAACTTCTACTACGTCGGCGGTGAATGCGATTACGGAAAACACAAGATGCTCGAAGTCATAGAAGCATCAGGCTACAAGATACTTTGTATCCACGGTCACGAACATAACGTGCAGGGCAGCCTTGACCCGCTCATAAACGAAGCAAAGTCCCACGGCTGCAAGGTCGCTCTCTACGGACATACACATATGTACCGTACAGAGTGCATCGACGGTGTTTACATAATGAACCCCGGCGCGATAGACTCACCGCGCGGCAAAAACAAACCCTCATACGGTCTTATAACGATAGACGCGAACGGCAAGCTCACCATGACGATCGTCGCAGTTAAGTGAGCCGCCCACATCACAATATATTATATGCACGGGATACCCGCATGAGAATGTCCGCGCGGGATTTTCCGGCAAAAGACAGGAGGCTGACCCCCACGGGTCACGGATGATGAACAAACCTTATATAGTCTGCCTGAAATACGGCACATGGCGCAATGAACTGTGGTTCTCAGCAGATGACAGCAGCGATACGGAGACAAACTGGAAAAAGGCTGTGGCGGAACTGCCCGCCGTCAGCGCACAGTGCGTGAACTCCAACGAATATATGTCGGCTGCCGTCGAACACATCGAAGCCCGCGGATTTACAAGGATACAGCGCTGATGCGTAAGATAACCACAGGCAGGAACGATGCCGGTCAGCGTATCGACCGGTTTCTGATGAAGGCGTTCCCCGCCTTGTCAATGGGTCAGATATGCAAGCTGATACGCAAAAAAGATATAAAAGTCGGCGGAAAGCGTACCGAAGCCGCGTACAAGCTGTGCGAAGGCGATGAGATAACCATTTACGCACCCGACGAACTGCTCGCCGAAAAGCCCCGCGATACCGGAAATGACCGTATCTGCGGGGCTGTCCGCGTTATCTACGAAGACGAGAATATCCTGCTCGCCGACAAAGAACCCGGTCTGCTCGTTCACGAGGACGACGGCGGGCATACCGGAGATACAGACACCCTCATCGGACGCATAAAGCATTACCTTCGCGAAAAGGGCGAATACGACCCCGATAATGAGCTCAGCTTCGCGCCTGCTCTCTGCAACCGCATCGACCGCAATACCGGCGGCATCGTGATAGCTGCAAAAAACTCCGAAAGTCTGCGCATACTCAATCAGAAAGTGCGCGACCGGGAACTTGTGAAGCTCTACCTCTGCGCGGTGGTGGGAGTTCCCGACAAAAAAGAAGACACC
>CAMHBE010000387.1 GCA_946183095.1 uncultured Clostridia bacterium
TGCTGATAATAATTGTCGCATTATAAAACAAGCAGTTGATTCTGTAAAATATTTTTTTGCACTTTCAGATCGTCACTTCACGATGTAGCTTTCATAGCCCAGAGAGCCGAGTGAACCTATGATCTTCTGCTTCTCGGAGTCGTCGAAGCTCGACCCGTCTATCACCGGAACTATGGTGATATCGCCCACTTTCGCGGAAACGAGCGAGAGCACAGTCTCGAACAAGCTCTTTGCGTCCGCGGGATATCCCTTGTCGGCAGGAAGGTCGGAACGGCTGATAACAAGCGCTATGCTGTTGTCGTGGAGCTGTGACGTGTCGGTTAGGACTTCTGCCGTTCTGCCGTATGTTTCCGCAAGCACGTCGGATGCCTTGACCTCGATCATGTTACCCGCCTTGACAACGCTGTAAAGCATCTGATATCTGTCGGCATTGTAGTATTTCTGCGCGATATAAACGGAATCATAGGACTGGAAATCCGGGAAAATGACATCCGTGAGCATGATATGCTCGAAACCTGCTGAGGTAAGTTCCGCCGTCACTTCGGCGAAATATTCCCTTGTTTCCTGGGAATCGGGGTTTGCCCAGCGTCTCGGCGGGTTCATCGTATAGTCGAGCCATGAGATGTTCTCGCCCATGCACTTATAGCTCATGTCGGTGAACACCTCGCAGCCCGCATTGTCGGACAGCACGGCGATCTCCGCTATCGGTATCATGCCGTTCTCATCGAACACCGACATTATCTCATCGAGCGTCATTGTGTCGGCTATGAGCTTGCCGTCCTCCGCTCCCTCGATCACCGTCTTGTATCTGAAAAATCCGTTGCGGTCTTTGAGCTGCACCACGGCGGAGTTGTAGCCGCCGGACTTTGCCTTTGCAAGGAACGCAGAGAGCGACGCACGGTTCGCGAGCGTGTTTGCGGGAGCAGTCACCGATATGAGCGCATCGGAGCTTATGGGTATTATCAGCGGCTGTGTCTCCGGTATCGGGTTCTCGGTGGTCTTTACGGGCGGGGGAGCGGGTTTCGCCTGACCGGCAGCGTCATTTGCGGTCTGGGGCGGCTGCACGGCAGCTTCCGTTTCCGCAGGCTCCTCCAATACCGGCTCTATGACATCCTCCGCCGCGTCTATCTCCGCAGTTGAAAGCGGGGTAGTCTCCGTATCCATTTTCTCGGAATATGATGCCGCGGGAGTCCACTCACTGCCCTTGTCGGTGCCTATGCTGCCGAGATAATCGAGCAGAGGTCTGCCGATGCAGAAGCCGAGGAATGCCAGCGCGCCCACAGCGGTAACGAGCACGACCGTGCCGAACACCTTCTGACCCGCAGTTTTTCTCTTGCGGTAAATGTTCCGGGTCTTTTTGATCTTTTTGCCGTAATACTTACGTTTATTCAACTTTTATCTCTCCTTTGAGGAAAAGTCAACTGTTATTCAGTCTGTCAAAAAAGCCTTATCTGAATTAAAAAATATTTCGGTGCAGCGTTAGGCTGCCGCAGGTCAACTGCTGACCGCTTGGTAAGCGCGCATCGTGCGCGCCTTTGGCGGTCAAGGCACTGCATCGTGCAGAGGGGCGCGCAGCCCTTGTGCCGTCTGCCAATGCAGGAAGCATTGGTAGGGCAATCCAAAGCGTGCACGACGCACGCAGATTATAATTGCCCGAAAAGACAAAGCGCGAACGCGCCGCTGCACCTACTTTATTGACACGCTGTGTTATTGTTTGCCTGTCCGCGGCGCAGCTCACACTGCCGACGTGGAATAGCCGGTGAAAGCGTAAAGCGCCAGCGACAGTATGCCCACATACACTATCATAATGGGATATCCGCGGAAAGCTGCCGGCACAAGCGGGGAGTTGAGCCGCTCCGACGCTATGTAGAGCAGATATGCCGCAAACAGGAACCCTATGCCGGTGCCAAAGCCGTAGCCGATATAGGTGAAGATGTCGCTGCCCTGCTGCGAACACAGGAACAGTGCGCCTATGACCGAGCAGTTGAACACCGAGAGGTGGACGTATTTTTTCAGCGACCTGAAAAGCTTCGGGAAGAACCGCCATATCAGCACAAGCGTCAGGATATAGACAAGGCTTATGGTGAGGATATACAGCAGCGGCATGATCACCCCATAATAGTCATTGTCTCCGAGAAGTGTGTCAAATATCCATATAAGAGGTGAAGAAACTGTCGTGGTATAGGTTATGGCGGCGAAAAAGCCGATAAGGTGATCTTTTCTTCGTGAGGCGTACAGCAGGACATTCGCGCCGAGAGCTCGTTCGAGTATCGAGTTTTGCAGGAATATCGCCGCAAGGGACGCTGTAACGATACTGTTAAATATCTCCATTTTCGCTCTCCTTTGCGGTGCCGTCCGCTTCTTTTACTTCTGCGTCATCCGGAGCTCCGGTGTCCTCGCCGGAAAGCATCTCCTGCCCCTCGCTGACGATAGCCTCAAACTCCGCGAGGATATCCTTGTTGCTGAGGAACTCCATATCCAGCAGCCCCTCATGAGCCTTGATGTTCCTGACC
>CAMHBE010000388.1 GCA_946183095.1 uncultured Clostridia bacterium
GCACCGCAATAACGGTACAGTTCAATGCTTTCTCTTATTTAGGAGCTGTTTTTCAGGAACTCCTCAAAATCAGCGACAGGCATGGGCTTTGCGAAGTAATATCCTTGGAACATATTGCAGTTCATCTCCGCAAGCATACGGAACTGCGCTTCCGTTTCCACGCCCTCGGTGAGCGACATAATGTCAAGGTCGTTCGAGAGCCTGATGATATTGCGGATTATCTTTTTTGCCCTGACCTCGTCCTCCGTCGAGCTGAGGAACTTCATATCTATCTTCAGCACATCAACGGGCATATCCTTCAGCATATTCAGCGACGAGTAGCCGCTTCCGAAGTCGTCCATCTCGACGATGAAGCCTGCCGCTCTGAGGTCGCTCAGCACCTCCATACGCTCCTCGACGTCGTTCATCATGACTGTCTCGGTTATCTCTATCCTGAGCTTTGCGGGCTCGATATCGAACTCCTTCACAAGCGATATTATCTCAGCGGCAACATCTATAATAAAGAAGTCCTTCGGAGAGATGTTGACGGAGATAAACTTGTCCGTGCCGTTTTTCTTCCACTCGGACAGTATCTCGCAGGCGCAGCGCCACATATACCTGTCCACCTCGACTATCATGCCGTTGCGCTCAAAGACGGGTATGAACTTTCCGGGCGGCATGAAGCCGTCCACGGGATTAATCCATCTCACGAGAGCCTCCGCACCCACCACCTTGCCGTCGGTGTCAACTATCGGCTGGAGATACGGACAAAGCTGCCTTTCCTTTATCGCCTCATCGAGCTGAGCCGAAATATGCTGGTCCCAGTGCAGCTTCCTGCGGAGCTCGTCGTTATAATAGGCAACGTGTGTCTTGTACTCGCCTGCAATGGTAGACAGCGCAAGCTGAGCGCGGTCAAACATAAGCTGCACGTCACCGTCGTCCTCAGTTACTTTATACACACCGAGATGGACAAGCAGGTGGTACTCGAAATTGCCGTCGGAAACGACAAACTGCGAAAGGAGCTTCTCCAGCTCCTTCTCGCTGAACTCACTCTCAGGCACAAGGATACCGAAATCCACGCCCGAAAGTCTGCCGTAGAGGCAGTTGTCGGAAGCCATGCCGCGTATCTTTTCCGCCACGACTTTGAGGGCGTGGTCGCCGAAGGATTTGCTGAAAAGGTCGTTGACGAGCTTGAAATTGTTTATCTCAAGAAAGATGAGGCAGTATTTTTCGGAAATGTTGTTTTTCAGCTTTTCCTGTATGCGCTCGCAGAGATACTCATAAGTGTAAAGCCCCGTGAGACTGTCATGGATAGCGTTATAGATATCGCGCTTCATCTGGAGCTGTTCCTCGGTGGTATCACGTATGCTGAACACATAGCCCGTAAGAGCATCACTTTCATCCTTGACGATACGGTTCTCGATGTTATAATAACGCATATCGCTGCCGGAACCGATGACTCTGTTCTGCTTGTACGCCTTATCGCTGCTCAGGTCGCCGAAGGTATTTCTCAAGCGTTCGTTCACAAGGTCAAATTCCTGTATGTCAATATCCGAAAACTTCATAGCCTCCTCATTTACCCACAGGCACTTTTTATTCGGGTCGAACACATAGAGCGCCTCGGGCATATCCGAGACGATATCCGTGAGCATACGGTCGAGAAATCTGTGCGGACGGTATATCAGCGAGAAGTAGAATATGCATATTCCGAATACGCCGTAGCCTATCATCGAGGTATTGACGGGGATTCTCGCCACAACGTAGAGGGACTGCCAGAGTGCAACGACCAGAATTGCTATCAGTATTACCGCATACCGCCACCTGTAGACCTTAGGCATTTTTACCGTCATGACCGTGAATATCGCTACGATACACGCCAGTACGACATAGACGAGGATTCGGTGCAGATTGAGTCCGATGTACGGTATGAAGTTGTAATATGCCATCTCATCGACCTCAAGCTTTTCAAGTACAAAGGCATGATTGGTGAAGATGTTCAGCAGCAGCTGTATGATATCAATAAGAAACAGCACATACAGCACCTTTGGCTCTTTATGCTTGACCTCGCCCGTTCGGCAGTAGACCTTCGCGAAATTCATCAGGAAGACTATCATAAAATCGACGCCGATGAAATAGAGGTAGTATCCCACCTGCGAAAGCACCTCGGATTCGGAGATTATAATAAAAAAGTTTCCGATGACGGGAATAAGCAGCGAGGAACAAAGCAGCATGACTGAATTGCTTATCACCTTTTTTGAACGTTTGGCAGAGATAGAGCAAGCAGTCAGCACACATATCAGTATAATGTACATTACAGCAATATTATTTCTCATATATATCACCCTATTTAGTAAAAACATTTCAGTATCTAAACAGCAGTAAAAGTATTAATATATGTAATATTATACAATAAGATATCGGTTTTGTCAATATATTCGTTCAAGAATACTTGCGAATGATAAAAAAATATTCCGCTTTTCGGACAACTCAAAGCCCGCTAATGGGTGTACCTTTAGCGGGCTTTGTGAGTT
>CAMHBE010000389.1 GCA_946183095.1 uncultured Clostridia bacterium
GACGGCTTTAGGGCGGTGCGAATGGGCGGCAAGAGGTTTTTAGAGGTGCCCTTATTTCAGTTTACCGTATTCTTCGTCCGATACAGCCTCGCACCACTCGGTCGATGCGTTCTCGCCGGGAATCTCGAACGCTAAGTGACTGAACCACATATCCGGAGCCGCACCGTGCCAGTGTCTGACATTTGCGGGAATGTTTATCACAGTGCCGGGAACAAGCTCCTGTGCAGGCTTGCCCCATTCCTGATAGTATCCCCTGCCCCCGACACAGATAAGCATCTGTCCGCCGGCATTGTCGGAATGGTGTATATGCCAGTTGTTTCGGCATGACGGCTCGAATGTAACATTGTACACCGGCACCTGTTTGTCGGACAGCAGCGCAAGATAGCTCTGACCGACAAAGAACTGCCCGTAAGGATTGGGCTCACCTATCGGGAAGAATATCGTGTTCTGATATCTGTCTTTTTCGGTAAGCTCCGGAGACTGTTCGTTCCAGACTTCTTTCGCAAGCCTGAACACCGCCCAGCCTTTCGGCCAGCCGCAGTACATCGTTGCGTGAGTTATGACCGCAGCTATCTCCGCTTTTGTAACGCCGTGTGTCTTCGCGTTTTGCAGGTGGTACGTAAGCGAACTGTCTGTGATGCCGGATGCCATGAGAGACACCACCGTTATTATGCACTTCGTCTTTGTGTCGATAGCTTCTTCGTTCCAGACTTCCCCGAAAAGCACATCATCGTTGAGATGTGCGAACATGGGGGCAAAATCACCGAGCTGCTGTCTGCCTGCTGTCTGTGTTATTTTTTCTTTCATAGTGTTGTTCCTCCCTATAGTCCGAGTGCTTTCAGCTGTTCCGAGATACCTTCAACTGTCTGGGTGCCATTAAGAAGAAGTCCCTCCTTGATCCATGCCGTGTCGGGAATGCTCTTCATCAGTCCGGCAGCAGTCTCCCCGAAATCACTGCCGCCCGAAGTTGCAAAAAGAACGACGGTCTTTCCCGAAAGGTCGCAGCTTTCAAGAAAAGTGTTTATTATCGTCGGCGCGTAATTCCACCATATCGGAAATGTTAGAAAGATCCTGTCGTATGCGGACACGTCTATGTTTTTGTCCGCGATGGCGGGGCGTGATGATCTGTCCGCCATTTCCAGGCTGCTGCGGGAATTTTTGTTTTCCCAGTCAAGGTCGGCTTTTGTGTATGCAGCGGCAGGCTTTATCTCATAAAGACCGGCATCTGCCGCCTTAGCGAGCAGCTCGGCTTTTTCCGCGGTATTGCCGCCTGCGCTGAAATATGCGACCAATGTTTTTGCCATTTTGTTACCCTCCTGATATATTATTACTGCGGCAATTTAATAATGGTGATTTTGTACTTTCTCCTCACAGGCGGCGGGGAAAAGAACGGATATCTCAAATACCGGTTTAACAAGATTTGGTTGCCGAAGTAATATGATATGGTCGTAAATATATATTACCAAAATATAAAACGAAAACATTATACTGACATTGTGTCCATATATTTTATTATACTCATTTCTGACGAAATGTCAATACCTTTTTTCAGGTTTTACATTTTATCAAAAACTATCTGACTATCCGATCGGTGTCATGCCCGACACATTAAAAAAAATACCTCTCCACGTTCAGTGAGAGAGGCATTTTTCATTTTCTCAAAGCAGTTTTCCGCCGAGCTTTTCAACCATGAGATAGCCGACCTTGTAAACGTCACCGCAGCCGAATGTGATAACAAGATCGCCGCTTCCGGCATTCTTCACTACATAGTCCGCGACTTCATCAAACGTTGGGAACCACACCGCCCCGGGTATCTTCTCCGCAAGGTCTTTCGAGTAGATATTGTATGTGTTTTTCTCGCGGCTGCCCATTATCTCGGTGAGCACTACCCTGTCCGCTATCTTCAGAGCGTCCGCAAACTCATTAAGCAGTGTCGCCGTGCGGGAATATGTGAAGGGCTGATGCACCGCCCACACACGTCTGAAATCCATAGCCTTCGCGGTTTCGAGCAATGACCGCACTTCTGTGGGATGATGCGCGTAATCGTCAACAAAGGTGATACCGTTCACCTCGGAGAGTTTCTCGAACCTGCGCACCGCGCCGTGGAACTCCGCAAGTCCCTTTACGAGAGAATCGAACCCGCACCCGTTCTCCAGTGCCGCAGCGCACGCAGCAACAGCGTTGAGCACATTGTGGTGTCCGGGAACGTGAACGTTTATTTCTCCAAGAACTTCCCCGCCCTTGCAAAGCTCGAACTCCGTGTTGAAATCGGATATCTTGTTCACGTTCTTCGGGTAATAATCGTTCTTTTCATCCCAGCCGAATGTGACGAGCCGTGCCTTTGTATCTGCCGCGCTCACTGCTTCCGCGGTATTCGCGTCATCGCCGTTATAAACTATAGTCTTTGTGGTCATCTCGCAGAACTTCGTGAATGAACGCTTCATGTTCTCCATCGTCTTGAAGTAGTCGAGGTGGTCACAGTCGATATTCAGAACGACCGCCGTATC